>CAZIGE010000015.1:0-34322 GCA_964538475.1 uncultured Oscillospiraceae bacterium
CCATTCTTCTGGGAACAGGTTGCCGCATCGGGGAAGCGTTGGGACTTCGCTGGGACGATCTGGACTACGAAAACCGTGTTATTAACATCAATCATAGTCTGGTGTATTATCCGGTGGGTGATAGCCGCACTTCCGTTCAGCACATTTCTAAGCCCAAGACAAAAGCCGGTGAACGCACGATTCCGATGCTGGATTCTGTGAAGGATGCATTTGATATGCTGCGAGAAGAACAGGTGGAAAATGGTTGGAATGATGTGGAAATCGATGGTATGCACGGCTTCATTTTCAGTAACCGGTTTGGAAATGTCCCCAATCCGCAGTCTGTAAATCGGACAATCAAGCGTATCGTCTCGGACTACAATGTAACTGAGGAAGTCAGAGCGAAAAAGGAACGCCGTGAAGCGGTGATGTTACCTGATTTTTCAGCACATCATCTGCGACACACATTCTGCACAAGGCTTTGCGAACAGGAGACCAACCTGAAGGTCATTCAGTCTATTATGGGGCATAAGGACATCAAGACAACGATGGATGTTTATGCCGAAGCGACTGAGGATAAAAAACAGGAAACATTTGAAAAATTGGCTGCAACATTGAATGTATTTTAAGAAGGGCTCAATGAGCCGTTTTGCCTGACAGCAAAATTCTTCAAAGGACAGCAAATTGACAGCAAATGTGCGAGGATAACGAAGCATCACGGGGTATCGTGAATAGGTGGTTTCATAGGGAAAACAGCACTGCGAAGCACCACGAAGCATGGTGACGCAATCTCAAAAGAAATCCCGACGATGAAGCCCATCGACTGAGAAAAACGTTGGTACACAAGGGTTTTTCGGGTGTTCAAAAGCCGAAAACGGACAGTTTACCAAAACGTTTACCAATTTTACTAATCGAAAAAACACGATATAGCTATGGAAAAACGGACTATTCACCACGAATAGTCCGTTTTCTATGTCCGGTTTTTGAAAGTGTTTTGCCCGATATAAATGTTTGCTGAAAGTGATAATTTTATTTGCAGTTCGTTGACTTTGGATGATGGCATATGGTAGCATATTCGGCGAAAATATGCCGACTGTCAGGAGTTGAAAAAGCGCCCACCTGTGCCGATCACGGGCGGACGATTTCCCGGAAAGGTATTGACATTACGAAAGAACGGAGTATAATAAAATAATCGTCAGGGAACGCGCATTGCATAATGTGCATTTTTATATAGGGGACATTCCAGAAGAAACGATCCGTGGGAGTTCTTTGGCTCACCGGAATGTGCGTGTCCATTCTAAAATACCTGTTTATGACCGGATCGGGAGGAAAAGCGATGAAAATCATGATCTTGAACGGCAGCCCGAAACGCTCTGCCGGCGATACGATGCATATGACCCGCGCGTTCGTCGAGGGCATGAACGAGGCGGCGGAGAACCAAGTCCATACCATTCATGTGATCGACAAGCATATCGAATACTGCAAGGGCTGTTTCTCCTGCATGCGTAACGGCGGCACATGTATCCACAAGGATGATATGAAGGAACTGCTGGAAGAAATTCTCGCGTCCGATCTGCTGATCTTCAGCTTCCCGCTGTACTGCTACGGGATGCCTGCTGCGCTGAAAGCACTCATCGACCGGACGCTTCCGCTGTCCTCCATGGCCATGCGGAAGACGGGAGAGCGGTACGAGCACGTGGAGCAGGCGGATTTCTCTCATCTGAAATACCTGATGATCTGCGGCTGCGGGTTCCCCAACAGTCGGCATAATTTCGAAGCGGCGGTCATGCAGTTCAAACTGTGTTTCCCCAATCATCATACCATCATCACCGTGCCCGAAAGCCCGATGTTCAACGTTGCCGAGGCTGTGTCCGTGACTGAACCTCGGCTGGAACTGCTGCGTCAGGCCGGGCGGCAATATGCGCAAAGCGGGCAGATAGACCCGGAACTGTTGCAGCAGATCGGTTCCCCCATGATCCCGGAAGATGTGTATGCCGGGATCGTCAATCGTGCAAACGTTGAGTGAAGTTTTGTAATCGTGCCTCACAAAAGAAGATAAGCCTATGCGCAAATATGAAAATCTTTGGACTTGCGCAGGCGGCGACCGGCTGTGCGGCGTGGGTGTTCGGAAAGCAGGAAACATCGCAGTGATTTCCCTGCCCATTTTATCGGCGTGAATTCCGACGGGGGAAGCTACTGCGGCGTAGATGCCCCACAAAAAATAAGGCTTTGACCATGATCGGTCAGAGCCTTTTTCCTGTATATGCAGTAGATACGGTACGGTACGTACGGCAATTTTCAGGTTCTATAATAATAAATGTTGCGTTTTTCGGAACAGAACATATTCGGGGCGCACAAAGTGTATGCCCCGATCAGACTGTCAAGAAACTGACGATCCATGTGTTGACGCGGGAGCGCCTGAGGCTCCCTTGTGTAAAGGGAGCTGTCAGCGAAGCTGACTGAGGGATTGTCTTTCTCGCAAAAAGTTTGAATATTTGCGAAAATATAAGATTGTTCAGTCAACCCCTCCGTCAAAAATCAAAGATTTTTGCCACCTCCCCTTACACAGGGGAGGCTTTGGCGCGGTGCGAGACGAGCCTGCGGGCGCAGCCCTTGCACAGACGGAGGCTTTGCTTGGGTGTTCTACCAAGAAACAGCACTTCTTTGACACGCTGGGTATAATACAACAGCTGATTTTAGAGGCGGTCATGCGCCATCGCAACAGCGGCATTGCCAAGAAGGTGAAAAGCCTGTTTGAAACACTCAAACCCATGGCCTATTCCGACCCTTTCCTCATAGAAAAGCGGATGGATGAAATAGAGGGAATTATTCTATTGTGCCCGGAAGGACTGCATCGACTGTCGGCTAATAATTACCGCTTCACCATCATCAGACAGGCCAAAGAGAATGTGGAAGCTACCAATAACATCTATGCAGGTGGAAAGAGAGTGCGTGGTTTTGTTGGAATTGAGGTACCGGCGAAGCGCATGTTGTAAACGGGGATTGAAAAAATGCCGTACGTACCGTACAGCGTACAGAAAAAGCCCCTGCCTCTCCCTTTGGGAGAGGTCAGACTGTCAAAAAACTGTCGATCCATGTGTTGACGCGGGAGCGCCCGAGGCTCCCTTGTGTAAAGGGAGCTGTCAGCGAAGCTGACTGAGGGATTGATTTTCTTCGTTAAGGTTCGGAATTTCGCGAATATTTCAGGTTTTACAGTCAACCCCTCCGTCAAAAATCAAAGATTTTTGCCACCTCCCCTTACACAGGGGAGGCTTTGGCGCGGTGCGAGACGAGCCTGCGGGCGCAGCCCTTACACAGACGGAGGTTTTGCTTGGGTGCTCTACCTAGAAACAGCACTTCTTTGACAAGCTGTTCGGGGCGTACACTCTGTACGCCCCGAACTTTTGATTTTTAACCATGCCGCATTGAAAAAGCCGTCGCGGAGCACGTTCCCATGCAGGCCGGGCGGCCTGCTTATATTTCCATGATGATGGGCAGGATCATGGGGTTGCGCTTTGTGGTTTTATACAGGTAGCCGCTCAAATCGTTTTTGATCGCGGTTTTGATGGTATTCCAGTCGCGGATCCGCTTGCGCTGGCAGCGCTCGATGGCCTCTACGGCGACGCCGCGCAGACTTTCCATCAGTTCCTCCGACTCCTTGACGTACACGAAGCCGCGCGTAATGATATCCGGCCCCGTGATCACGCTGCCGTCCTGCGTGTTGATGCTGACGCACACGACGATCATGCCATCCTCGGCCAGATGCTTACGATCGCGCAGCACCACACTGCCGACATCGCCGACACCCGTTCCGTCCACGAACACCTGTCCTGCCGGAACGCTGCGATTGACTTTGCAGGTCTTCCCGCTGATCTCGATCACGTTGCCGACCTCTGCGATGCAGATATTGCGCGCGGACATTCCCATCTGCTGTGCCAGCTTCCCGTGCAATTGCAGGTGCCGCTGCTCGCCGTGGACGGGGATGAAGAACTTCGGGCGAACGAGGCCGTGGATGATCTTCAGCTCTTCCCGACAGGCGTGGCCGGAGACGTGCAGCCCCTCGCTTTTCTCATAGACGACATCCGCACCTTTGCGGTACAGCTCGTTGATGATGCGCGAGATTGCCTTTTCGTTTCCGGGGATGGCAGACGCGGAAATGATGATGCGGTCGCCCGCAACGATGTCCACCTGCCGATGCGTGGAAAAGGCCATGCGATACAGCGCGGACATATTTTCCCCCTGGCTGCCCGTGGAGACGATCACAATCTTATTTTTCGGAAGGCTTTTGATCGCGGCAATATCCACGATCGTGCCGGGTTTAACGGAAATATAGCCCAGCTCCTGCGCGACCTTTAGCATGTTTTCCATGCTGCGCCCCGTAACGGCCACTTTCCTGCCGTGCCGCTGCGCTGCCGCCAGAACGGCCTTTATGCGGTGCATATTGGAAGCGAAAGTCGTCACGATGATCCGCTGGTCACAGTTTTTGAACTGCCTGTCCAGACTTTCCGCTACCAGATTTTCCCCGGGCGTATAGCCCTCACGCTCAACATTGGTCGAGTCACACAAAAGCGCCAGAACGCCCTCTCTGCCCAGCTCGGCAAGGCGTGCCAGGTCGATCATGCCGTCGGATGCCGTCGGATCGATCTTAAAATCGCCCGTCATCACGACCGTGCCGATCGGCGTGTGGATAGCAAAGCAGACGGCGTCTGCGATGGAATGGTTCACATGGATGAATTCCACGGTAAAGCAGCCTGCCTTGACCACGTCGCCGGGCTTGTGCGTGACCAGCTTGACCTTATCCGCGATGCGGTGCTCTTCCAGCTTCAGGCGGATCAGGCCGTTGGTCATGGCCGTTCCGTGAATGGGGCAGTTGACCTGCTGCATACAATACGGAATGGAACCGATATGATCCTCGTGTCCGTGGGTGATGAAGATGCCGCGCAGCTTCTTCTGGTTGGCCACCAGATAGGAAAAGTCGGGGATCACGAGGTCGATGCCGTACATATCCTCATCGGGAAAGCCCAGACCGCAATCTACCACGATCATATCCTTTCCGTATTCCAGCACCGTAATATTCTTGCCGATCTCATCCAGACCGCCAAGAGGAATGATTTTCAGTTTTTCTGCCAAATTGAATTCATAGCTCCCTTCATAGTAAAAAAATGTAAAACAAGTAAGCAACCGTCCGCCCCGGATCCGACCCTGAATCGCCGTTTCGGAGGAAAACGCCTGCAAAATGATGTTCTTAACGGTTTGTCTGCCCGGGTCTGCCCATCCCGGCGCACTACCCGATAGTATAACACATAATTGCTGAAAAGTATACATTTATTTTTCGGCATACTGCGCGCGGCGCAAAAACCGCCGTTTCAGACGGCTTTACAGGTGAAAATACTTCGTCAGGAAGCGCGCCACACCATCTTCGTCGTTGCTGTAGTCCGAAAGCAGCGGAAATCCCGCGCGCAGCTCGGGCTTGGCGTTGCACATCAGAACGCCCACGCCTGCCTCCCGCAGCATCGGCATATCGCCCTGATCGTCGCCAAATGCCAGAACATCGGCCATGCTGCCGCCCGTGAGCGCGACCAGATTTCGATTTCCGAGCGCCTTGGTGGCATTTTTGTGATTATAGCGGCGGAAGGGGCCTGCAAAATAGGTGGTAAACTCCAGATCGTATTGCCGTGCCAGTGCGGCGGCCGTATCGTCGTTTTCTATGGCGGCTACGATCTTGAGCGCCCCATACGGAAATGTCGTCTGCGCAAAATCGAACGGGCTGGCATTTTGCCCGGTATAGCTGCCGTTGTTGCTGTAGAGCACTTCTTCGGTCTGCACGGAAAAGTTTTCCGTGATCGTCAGCAGCTGTTCGATCAGCGTGCGGGTCTTCTCCGGGGGAAGCTCGGCGCGGAAGATCGGCTGCTCTGCCGCGTCCACGATCAGCGCACCGCCGTTTAAGATCGCATAATCCGGCTGAATTCGCGTAAAAATGTCGTGCGTATACGCCTTGGAGCGCGCAGTATTGATGACGATCTTATGCCCGCACCCCTGCAATTGCTTCAGCACGCGCAGCGTCTCGTCCGTAACCTGCCGCGCATCGTTCAAAAGTGTATCATCCAAATCGAAAATAATATAATTTCTATCCATAGTACCTCAAACTGTCAAAAACATTATTGAAGCGCGGGCGCGGGAACAAAAAGCGACCGAGCCTGTCCGATGCGGGGCAGCACAGTCCGCCCCGGCGCAACAGACTCGATCGCCATGTTTCGTATCCCCGAGCAGGCCGCAGGGCGGCTCTGCGCGCTGTGTCGTTTCGGTGTCCGGCCGCGTGTCACGCGGGACCGTAGATCAGCTCGTGCAGCAGTCTTGTGTTTTCCTCAAAATCAGGCGCAAACGCGCTGCGCTCGCCCATGACCTTCTGGCTGGCGTATGTCCCCTTCGCGGGGATCGTCATCTGCTGGACGGTAACATTGCCGAGACCGGGCAAAACATCCAGCAGCGTCTGGGTGATCACATCCTCCGTCAGGTTCGTGCGCACCAGATCCGTGCAGGTGCCGATCAGGGCATCCAGCTCGGAAAGGTTTTTGTTTTTCAGCTTATTGATCGTCGCGGCAATGATCTTTCTCTGCCGCTCGATGCGCTGCCAGTCGCTGTCGATCTGGCGAAGGCGCGCATAGCGCAGCGCGTGAACGCCGTCGAGATGGTTCGTTCCCTTGACTGCGGTAATTTCGTAATACTTGTTGAAATAGTCCGCTTCCTTCTGCGAGAAGGTCACATCCACGCCGCCGAGCGCGTCGATGCCCGCCGTGAAGCAGGCGAAATTGGTGCGGACATAGTAATCCACCCGAATATCGAAGCAGGCCTCGATAGACTCCATCATCATCTCCGCGCCGCCGTAGCGGAACAGATGCGTCAGCCAGTCCCACTGCCCCGCATAGGTCCCGGTCAGGATCGGCATGCCCATGCCGCGTTCAAAGCTCACCAGCGAGATCACGGGGCTGTCCCCCGCGGTGTTGATGGACAGCAGGATACAGCTGTCACCGCGCGCTTTATTCGTAAATTCCGTTGTACGCTCGTCCGTGCCGATGAGCAGGATGTTCAGCACATGCTCCGGCTGCTCGCTCACGCCCGTGCTGACCGGGAAGGTCGGCGTGACGGTCGGCAATGTGCCGACGTTGCTTTCCATCTCCCCTGCGAAAGGATCGTTGCCCATATCGCTCCACTCCGATGGGCTGAGCGTTTCATTCGGGTCGCGCGTTTCATCCGGGCGCAGATTGCCGATCACATTGCGATAATAGCCGTATGCCAGCGCAAACAGCCCCAAGATCAGGATCAGTATCACCAGAAACACGATCAGAACCACACGGCTCGCGGTTTTCCCGGAGCCCCTGCGGGCTGACCTTTTCTTGTTATCTCCCTGCGGAGCATTTTTTTCTTTATTGTCCTGCATAGCTTGCTCCTCCTGTCGTTATGCGGCAAAAGCCGACCGCTTTTTCGCGGTAACGGTATTTTATCATATATCTTCCCGATTTACAATGCCCGTCACGTGAAAAAAGCGGCGCATTTTTGTCCGAAATGAAAACTTTTTGGGACGGACGCTCAATCCAGCTCGTGTCCGCGGTCACGGTATGCGCTTTCCAGCGGAGAGGTCGCGTCGGCCTCCCTGCGGTAGCGGCCTACGACATTGGCGGCCAGTTCCACCGGCAGGAGCGTCCCCGCGCCCGCCACGCAGCCGCCCGGGCAGGCCATGCCTTCCAGCAGATACCCATCGTATTTCCCCGCCTTTGCCAGCAGCATCAGCTTGCGGCAGTCGCGCAGGCCTTCGGCTCGTGCGGTTTTGATCTGCACATCGGGATCTGTTTCGCGCAGCAGGCTTTCCACCGCGCCCGCCACGCCGCCCGCCACGGCGAAGCCGCGCCCGGCCGCCGTGCCCTCGTTGAGCGGCGTGCCGTCGGGCAGATCCTCAAAGCGGATCTGTTTTGCCTCGAACATTCCCTGCAATTCCTCGAATGTCAGGACGAAATCCACATCCGAGCGGATATCTTCGCGGATCGCTTCCAGCTTTTTGGCCGCACACGGGCCGACGAATACTACCTTGCAATCGGGATACTGCTTTTTGACCAGCCGCGCCGTGAAGACCATCGGCGTAAGGGTCATGGAAATGTTCTGCGCCTCCCCGGGGAACAGCTTATAGATCATCGAATGCCACGCAGGGCAGCAGGAAGTCGCCATATACCGCTGCCGGGACGGCACTTTTTCACGAAAATCTTTCGCCTCCTCGATCGTGCACAGATCCGCGCCCAGTGCGACCTCCACGACCCGTTCGAAGCCGAGCTGTTTCATGGCCGTTACGAATTTTTCGGGCGTGGAATGCTTTCCGAATTGCCCGACGAAAGCAGGCGCGACGATCGCGATCACCCGATCGCCCTGCAAAATGGAGCGGATGACCTGAAAAATCTGTCCCTTATCCACGATCGCGCCGAACGGGCACGAAACCAGACACTGGCCGCAGGCCACGCACTTTTCCTGGTCGATCACGGCGCGGCCATGTGCATCGGCAACAATGGCATCCATGCCGCAGGCGGCAGCGCAGGGGCGCTCCATATGGATGATCGCATGGTAGGGGCATGCCTTTGCGCATTTGCCGCATTTGATGCATTTATCCGGGTCGATGCGGCTTTTTCCGTTGACAAAAGAAACTGCATCCTTCGGGCAGACCTTTTGGCAGGAAGCCGCCAGACAGTTCTGGCAGCTCTCCGTCACGCGGTATTGATTGGTCGGGCAGGCGTGGCAGGCATAGGGAATGATGTTGACCAGCGGCGGCTCGTAATATTGCTGCGCAATGGCGGCAGCATCCATTCCCTCGGTCATCAGGTGGCGCGACTGCACCGGCCGAATGCCGAGCCCCATGGCAAGGCGCACCCGCTCACCCGCGATGGCACGTTCCAGAAAGATCGATTCACGATGCAGCGGCTGATCGCCCGGCACGATCAAATACGGCAGATCCTCCGCACGCGTATAGTCCCCGCCCGCATAGGCCATACGGGCGACCTCGGTAAAGACCTTTTTTCGAATATCTGTGATCAGCGACGGAATTCCCCGCATAGTTTCGTTTCTCCTTTGTCTTCGCTTTTTTCGTATGCGCCGACGTGGGAGTACAGCAGCTGCATATCCCCCCGCAATGTCATCTGCCCGTAATCGGCGCATAAAATCATATGCTCGCCCTTTTGAACGGGCATATCGTCCAGCATGCCGCTCCCTTGCAGAATGCTGACATTGACGAACGGCGCATCCCAGTCGAACACTGCGCTTCCGTTCAGGCAGACGCGGCCGACGCTGTAATGCTCGCACGACACCAGATGCGTCACCTCCGCATCGCCGATCCTGCACACGCGCTGCGTCGGCGCACACGCTTCGAACGGCACTGTGACGACATCCATACTTTTTTCCAAATGGAGCGTGCGGGGCTTTCCGTTTTCCAGACGGCCGTAATCATAAAAGCGGTACGTCACATCGCTGGACTGCTGTGTTTCCAGGATCATCGTCCCGCCGCAGATGGCATGCAGGCAGCCCGGCTCGATCTGGAAAAAGTCTCCCCTGTGCACGGGGATGCGCCGAAGCAGGGCATCCCATTGCTCCTGCGCGACCATCTGCGCCATCTGCTGCTTGCTCTGCGCATGATGGCCGATGATGATGGAGGCATTTTCGTCGCATTCGAGCACATACCAGCACTCCGTTTTTCCCAACGCGCCGTTTTCATGCTCCACCGCATAGGCATCATTCGGGTGCACCTGAATACTCAGATCCTGCCTTGCATCCAATATTTTTACCAGCAGCGGGAAGGTGTCGCCCGGCAGATTTCCGAACAGCTCCCGATGGGTATCCCAAAGCTCCCCCAGCGGTCTTCCCGCGTACGCCCCGTTTTCCACGATGCTGTTGCCCGCGGGATGGCCGGAGATCGCCCAGCATTCGCCGGTATGGTCGCTCGGGATCGCATAGTGGAACTGCGTTTGCAGGCGGTCGCCGCCCCAGATCTTTTCCCGGAAACTCGGCTTCAACTTCAAAATCGTCTTCATGCTTCCTCCTGTGCGTTCATCGCCAGCTTCACGCAGCCCAGAATGCCCTGATCGTCGTTCAGCGAATACGAAACGATATACTCTTCCGGCGATGCCAGCTCTGCGGTTTGCAGATAGCCGTTGAGCTGTTTTTCGACCTCGCGGCGGATCAGCGGCAGGAGCTGCTGCTGGTGCATGACGCCGCCGCCCAGAACGATGCGCTGCGGCGAAAGGATCAGGATATAGCTGCACAGCGCCTGCGCGATATAATAAGCCTCCAGCTCCCAGACCTTCGGCTCATGCGCCAGCTCCACCGCCTTTTTCCCCCAGCGTGCCTCGATCGCAGGACCCGCGGCAAAGCCCTCCAGACAGTTCCCGTGGAACGGGCAAATCCCGCGCTGCATCGGGTCTTCGGGGTGACGTGTCAGGAAAATATGCCCGCCTTCGGGGTGAAGCATACCATGCAGAGGCTTTCCGTCCAGGATTACGCCCACGCCGACACCAGTGCCGACTGTGATATAAATGCTGTTTTTCACGTCGGCTGTGCAGCCCCAGGTCGCCTCGCCGAGCGCCGAGGCGTTCACATCGGTATCAAACCCGATCGGGATGCCCAGTGCTTCCGAAAAGCGCTGCACCAGCGGGTAATTCTGCCAGCTGCGCTTGGGCGTGGTGGTGATATAGCCGTAGTCCGATGCGTCTTTGTTCAGCCCGATCGGCCCGAAGCATCCGATGCCGAGCGCGCAGATCGGGTGCTTTTGAAAATAAGCGATCAGCTGCGGTACCGTTTCCTCGGGTGTATGCGTCGGAATGCTGATCCTGTCCAGTATTTTACCCTGTTCATTGCCGATCGCACATACCATTTTTGTGCCGCCGGCCTCCAATGCACCGTAAAGCCCCATGATATCCTCCTGTTGTCGGGAAAGCACCCGTTTTTTACGGAATTATAGTATCAAATCCCGTTGCGAAAATCAAGCGGGACTTCCCTTGCAATTCGGCGAAAAATCGGGTATAGTGGTAGGCATCGAAAGGAGCGATATACCTTGGCCTATAAGATATTGCAGAGCCCCGCGGAAATGGTGCGCGGGGTGATCTTTGACATGGACGGCGTTATTCTGGACACGGAGAAGCTGTATGCCCGTTTCTGGCAGGAGGCGGCTGTCGCGCTGGGATATCCCATGACGCGCGAGCAGGCGCTCGGTATGCGCAGCCTGAACCGTCAGGCCGGGCAGGCGCAGCTCGAACGCTATTTCGGCGCGGGCGTGAGCCATGCGCAGCTGCGTCAAAAGCGGATCGCGCTGATGGATCGCTATATCGCCGCGCACGGCGTTGCGCCCATGCCCGGTGCGGCGCAGGCGCTGTCTTTTCTGCATGGACACGGTGTTGCCGTCGGTCTTGCCACCTCATCCCCCATGGAGCGCGTGGAGCGATACCTGCGTCCTGCCGGACTGTGGGAGCAGTTCGATGTGCTTTGCAGCGGCTATGATGTTCCAAACGGAAAGCCCGCACCGGATATCTACCGAAAAGCCGCCGACATGCTCGGCCTTGCGCCGTCGCAGTGCCTCGCCGTGGAGGACTCCCCCGCCGGGATCTTATCGGCATACCGCGCAGGCTGCCTGCCTGTCTTTATCCCCGATCAGGACGAGGCCGGGGAAGATACCCTTTCGATGCTGTTCGCGCATGCGGACACGCTGGGCGATCTGGTCGCCCTGCTGGAGCGGGAGTCGGTGCTATAAGCTTCGCAGGATCTGCAAAAAGATCTGCCATCTGCTTTTTCGCAGCACCGCCTCACGCGCGACCAGCGGGATCTCGGCCAGCACCCGTTCCCCTGCGTATACGCGCAGCGTGCCGAGACGCTGTCCCGTGCTGATCGGTGCGGTGACGCTCTGTTCCAGCTCCGTTCGAACGGAAATATCGTTTCTCTGTGATTTATCGATCAGCAGGCGGGCATCCTCTCCCGCAACCGCCTGCACCGTCTCGCGCTGTCCGAGGCGAACGGGCACGGTGACCGCGTCAAGCTGCGGCGTGACCAGCGCATAGTTGGCAAATCCGTAGTCCAGCATCGCCTTGCAGGCGGAAAAGCGGTCTTTCGAATTGTCCGCCCCCAGCACCACGGCGATCAGCGTCATGCCCTCGCGCTGCGCGCAGGCAGACAGGCAAAAGCCCGCTTTTGCGGTGTAGCCGGTTTTCAGTCCCGTTGCGCCCGGATAGAAGCGGATCAGCTTGTTGGTATTTGCCAGGCCGAAGGTGCCGTTTCGTACCGTGTCCATCCAGATGGTCGTGTATTGGGTGATCGTGGGGTGGGCGGTCATCAGTTCGCGGGACATGATGGCGATATCATAGGCGCTCGTCAAATGCTCGCGCGCGTCGGCACTGTCATCCAGCCCCGTGCAGTTGACAAAATGCGTGTCCTCCATGCCCAGTTCCTGCGCGCGGCGGTTCATTTGCGCGGCGAACGTCTCCTCGGAACCTGCGATGTGCTCGGCCAGCGCGCAGGCGGCATCATTGGCCGAGCTGACGGCGACGGACTTGACCAGCTCCGCGACCGACATCGTCTCCCCTGCTTTCAGGTAGATCTGGCTGCCGCCTTTTGCCTCGGCATGCTCCGAGGCGGTGACGGTGTCGTCCCACGCGATCTTTCCGCTGTCGATCGCCTCCATGACGAGCAGGAGCGTCATGACCTTCGTCACGGAAGCGGGCGGGAGTTTTTCATGCGCATTGCGTTCATACAGCACCGTGCCGGTCGCGGCGTCCATCAGCAGCGCGCTTTTTCCCGCCGTCGTCACTTCGACGGCACGGGCATGCAGCGGCGTTCCCGCAGCCAGAAGGCACAGTATCAGCAGTATACATCCGATTTTCTTCACGGCGATCCCTCCTATGGGTTGGTACAACAGCCTATGCGGCAGGATTTTTTGCTATGTGTCACTTTTTTCCCGCAGCCGTAAAATAGGGCTTGACAGCAGCCGTTTTCAGTGTTATTATATCGATACAAATAAACCGATAATGAATTATCGAAAAGGAGCGATCATTATGGCAAACCTTTACGAACCGATCACCACCCCCGACGCTTTGCAGCAGGCCATCGCCCGCTGCCGTGAGGCGCAGCAGGCGTTCTCGACCTACTCGCAGGAGCAGGTGGATCGCATTTTCCTGGCGGCTGCCTCCGCTGCCAACAAAGCCCGCATCTATCTGGCCAAGCTGGCCGTGGAAGAGACGGGCATGGGGATCGTGGAAGACAAGGTCATCAAAAACCATTATGCATCGGAATATATTTATAACGCCTACAAGCACGAAAAGACCTGCGGCGTTCTGGAAGAAGACCCCTCCTTCGGCATCGTCCGCATTGCCGAGCCGATCGGCGTGATCGGCGCAGTCGTGCCCACCACAAACCCCACCTCCACCGCCATTTTCAAGGCACTGATCTGCCTGAAGACCCGAAACGGCATCATCATCAGCCCCCACCCCCGTGCGAAGCGCTCCACCTCGGAGGCGGCGCGCATCGTGCTGGAGGCTGCTGTGGCCGCCGGCGCACCGGAGGGGATCATTGCGTGGATCGATGCGCCGTCGCTGGAAATGACCAATATGGTCATGTCCTCTGTAGATCTGATCCTGGCGACGGGCGGCCCGGGCATGGTGCACTCCGCCTATTCCTCCGGCAAGCCCGCGCTCGGCGTCGGCCCCGGCAATGTGCCTGCCGTGATCGACGAAAGCGCGGACATCCTGATGGCCGTTTCCTCGATCATCCACTCCAAGACCTTTGACAATGGCATGATCTGCGCCTCGGAGCAGGCCGTGATCGTGCCGGACAGCATTTACGATGCCGTTCGCGCGGAATTCGTAGCACGCGGCTGCCATCTGCTGAACGAGCAGGAGATCGAGAAGCTGCGCGCCGTGCTGCTGGTCAATGGCAGCGTCAACGCCAAGATCGTCGGGCAAAGCGCCGCGAAGATCGCCGAGCTGGCGGGGATCGAAGTCGCGCCCGAAACCAAGATCCTGATCGGAGAAGTCAGCAGCACCGACCCGTCCGAGCCGTTTGCGCATGAAAAGCTTTCCCCCGTTCTGGCCATGTACCGCGCGGACAGCTTCGACACCGCCTGCGCCATGGCGCAGCGCCTGCTGGAAGACGGCGGATTCGGCCACACCGCCGCCGTATATCTGAGCACCCGCACGGCAAAGGAAAAGCTGGATCGCTTCTCTCAGCAGATGAAGGCATGCCGCATTCTGGTCAATACGCCGTCTGCGCAGGGCGGCATCGGCGATCTGTACAACTTCCGCCTGACCCCCTCGCTGACGCTGGGCTGCGGAAGCTGGGGCGGCAACTCCGTTTCGGAAAATGTCGGCGTTCGGCATCTTCTGAATGTAAAAACCGTGGCACGAAGGAGAGAAAATATGCTGTGGTTCCGTTCTCCCGACAAAGTTTACTTTAAGAAGGGCTGCCTTCCCGTCGCACTGGCCGAGCTGGAGGGCAAGAAGAAGGCATTCCTCGTTACAGACACCTTCCTGTATCAAAACGGCTACACCCGTCCGATCGAAGCGGAGCTGGATTCCATGGGGATCACCCACACGGCGTTCTACAACGTCTCCCCCGACCCGACTCTCGCCTGCGCCAGAGAGGGCGCACAGGCCATGGCGGCGTTCCGTCCCGACCTTATCATCGCCGTCGGCGGCGGCTCGGCCATGGATGCGGCGAAGATCATGTGGGTGCTGTACGAGCATCCCGACGCGGATTTCGAGGATATGGCGATGCGGTTCGTAGATATCCGCAAGCGCGTCTACGGCTTCCCGAAAATGGGCGAAAAGGCATATTTCGTCGCCATCCCCACCTCGGCCGGGACCGGCAGTGAGGTCACGCCGTTCGCCGTTATCACAGACGAAAAAACGGGTGTCAAGTACCCGCTGGCCGATTACGAGCTGATGCCGAACATGGCCATCGTAGATGCAGACCTGATGATGGATGCGCCCAAAGGGCTGACGGCGGCCTCGGGCATCGATGCCGTGACCCACGCGCTGGAAGCCTATGCCTCCATGCTGGCGACCGATTATACGGACGGTCTGGCACTACGCAGTCTGAAACTGATCTTCGAAAATCTGCCCAAAGCATACGACAACGGGCCGAACGACCCTCGCGCGCGGGAAAATATGGCCAACGCCGCGACTATGGCGGGCATGGCATTTGCCAATGCGTTCCTCGGCGTGTGCCACTCCATGGCGCACAAGCTCGGCGCGTTCCACCATCTGGCACACGGCGTGGCAAATGCGCTGCTCATCAGCCATGTCCTTCGCTTCAACGCCGCGCAGACCCCGGTGAAGATGGGCACCTTCTCCCAGTACGATCACCCGCATACCTTGCAGCGCTACGCCGAGATCGCGGATTACCTGCGTCTGCCCGGCAACACGGATGAAGAAAAGCTGGAAAGCCTGATCGACGCGGTGGAAGCCCTGAAACAGCGCGTCGGGATCAAGAAGACCATTCGCGATTACGGTATCGGCGAAGAAGAATTCCTCTCCACGCTGGATGAAATGGTGGAGCAGGCCTTTGACGATCAGTGCACCGGCGCGAACCCGCGCTACCCGCTGATGTCGGAGATCCGCCGGATGTATCTGGACGCATATTACGGAAACTGAGCCTAGACCGATATGCCCATCATGCGAAAATCAGCCGCCCTGTCGGGTCGGCTGATTTCAGGCCGCGAAAAAAGCCCTCTCAGTCATGCTATCGCATGACAGCTCCCCCGGAAGGGGAGCCGAGCGTGTCAAAGAAGTGCTGTTTCTCGGTCGAGTACCCAACCAAAGCCTCCCCTGTGTAAGGGGAGGTGGCAAAAATCTTTGATTTTTGACGGAGGGGTTGACTGTAAAACCTGAAGCATTCGCGAAATTCCGAACCTTAACGAAGAAAATCAATCCCTCAGTCAGCTTCGCTGACAGCCCCCTTTACACAAGGGGGCCTTGGGCGCTCCCGCGCCAACACATTGATCGACAGTTTTTTGACAGTCTGAGCTCCACCGGAAGGGGAGCCAAGAAAGGTAGTTTTTTCGACACGCTGAAATCAGCCGCCCTGCCGGGTCGGCTGATTTTCGCTTTTTGTGCGTTATTCGCGGATGATCTGCGATTGCGGGTAAAAATGGATGACGCTGCTCTCGCTGACCCATCCCGTCCAGCCGCTGCCGTAATACTTTCCGAACTCCACGCCGTAGATCCATGTTCCCTGCGCCTCGTCGTATTCGCAGGAGACGATCCGCGCGCGATCGTAACGCATCACGCCTTTGTCCTCAAAGCGCACCCGTACCGGGTCGCCCACATCGAACAGCTGAATTTGCTGTCCCTTCGCACCGCCTGTGACCGCTTCCAGCGCATCATCGCCGAGCATTCTGTTTTCCATATTTTTTGTTCCTCCTTCGCGTTATTGCCGACCGCAGTACAGGTCGTTCTGATCCGCCGGATAATTATTCCCGCAGACACGGTGCCTGCACGACCAGCAGCCATTCAGATCCATAGCTACCTTGTTAAATCCCTCTGCGTCCAGGGGGCGCGCGAGGCCGGAAACGGCGCATCCGGCTTTGTGATCGGAACGATTCACCCCCTGCATCCCGCAAACCGCGCAGACATAATGGTCGCAGGGGATACCCCATGCGCCGACTTGCCGCAGTCCCTTCGTCGAAGCACCGCCCGCGACCGCTTCCAGCGCATCGTCGTCCAGCACATGCATGATCTTTTCCGTCCGTTCATTCTGTTTTTCCATATGCAGTTCTCCCCGGCTTTAAACAGCTTTTTGCCGCCCGCAATACAGGTCATTGCGGTCAGCGGGATAGTTGTTCCCGTGAACGATATGCTTGCACGACCAGCAGCAGTTACACTGACCTAACATTTCCGCGAATCCGCCACTGTATGGGAAGTTTTTGACGGGGCAGCCGTCCTTGTGGTTGGCAAACATCAGGTCGCAGCCGCACATGGCGCATTCGTAGCTTTCGCAAGCACTCGACCATTCCGCCTTTTGCAGAAGTCCCCGGGTAGATGCGCCGCCCGCTACCGCTTCCAGCGCGTCGTCATCCAGCGCGTGCATCATTTTGTTTATCAGTTCATCGCGATTTTCCATCATATTCCTCCTGTTTGTCATGATCGATAAGTCTGTGCTCTTTTTCGTGGATCAGATATTGCGTTGTATGGACTTTTCCCGCTCGCGCGCCTCGTCCATGGTTTCTTTGATGCGCTTCATGCTCTCACTCAGCGGATCGGATATGGTCTCTTTCCCAAGTATCGGCGAGATTTCCTCATTCGGATCCGGCCGGAACACCTCGACCGGCGCCGCGTGCTCCGAATTTTTCTTCCTGCGCGGTTCCGGCAAATAGTAATCAAAAATCAGGTCGCTGCCGCCCGTGACCGTTTTCAGCGCGTCATCGCCGATCTCCCGTTTCATTTTCTCTGTATTTTCCATAGGCAGCTCCTGCTTCAGCCTTCGTATGCGGTGAGCATATACTCGGGGATCCAGGCCATCGCCTGCCCGTTGCTCAAAACGACCCGGTATTGCCACTCGTTGCCGCAGTAGCGTTTTCCGTCCACCCGAGCCGGGCCGGACGCAACCGGGTTGCGCGCGTAGGCCACGATATCGCCCTCATTGAATTTCGACGCGGGAAGCTTTCCGCCCACGCCGCCCGTAACCGTTTCCAGCGCATCGTCGCACAGAACCTGTTTCGTTTCTTTGTGATCCATACAGATATCCTCCTTTAGATTACAGCAATTTCAGACCCTTCCCGCCGGATTTGGGAGGTCTCCTGTTGTTGTTACGGTCATCTTCGTCGCGTGCGTCGGCCGTACCGCCAACGACGGTTTCCAGCTGTTCCTCCGGGAGCAGCTCGCTGTTTTTGTTCTTTTCGGTTTCTTTCATTTCGATGATCTCCTTTCCGTTTTGTGGTCATTCGGTTTGTAATAGTCTGCGCAGGCGCGTCAGTGCAGCCTGATGCAGCAACTTCGTATGTGAGTAGGAAAGTCCCAGCCGCAGGGCGATCGTTTTCAGGGGCAGGCCGTTGTAGTAGCGCAGGATCACGATATCGCGGGCGCGGGTATCCAGCTGTTGCAGCGCGCGGCTCAGGTCTTGCAGGGCATCCTTATGCAGCAGCTCCCGCTCCATATCCTGCTGCGCAGCCAGCGCCTCGGGGAGCGGCTCGGTGGGTCTGCGTGTCCTGTAATAGTCGATCACGGCATTGCGCGCAATGGAGTAGACCCAGGTGGAGACGGATGCTCTGGTTTCGTCGAACGTATCCAGCTTTTCATAGACTTTCAGGAATATCTCACTGACCAGATCCTCCGCCTCCTGCGCGTTGCCGAGCTTCTGCGCCACATAAGCGCGGACTTTTCCGTAGCAGGCGCGGTAAACATCTTCCTTTTTCTCCGCGGCGATCATAGGCATGTATCCTCCCGCGGTTTCGGCAGGCTCGCTTCTCCCGCTGCGCTGACCAGCAGCAGCGCATCCTCCGACAGCTCCGCCGCGCAGCGTGCCTGCGTCTGCGCGATCAACGCCGCAAGGCTCGGCTCATTTTCGAATTTCTGCCGATCAAACAGTGCCAGCAGCTGTGCGGAAATATCTCTGCTCTCCATGTTTTCGATCACGCTCCTTCGTGCTCCCACGCTGCGTTCCTTTATTTATACGAGCGTGCGGGGAAAGTGGCTTATTTTTTTCGTAATTTTTATTGATCGAGCTGTTGCCGCGCCACCAGCTCGGCAAAAAAGCCGTTTTGTGCGATCAGCTCGTCATATGTTCCGTCCTCAATGATCTTTCCGCCGTCGAGCACCAGGATACGGTCGCAGTTGCGTATCGTGGAAAGGCGGTGGGCGATCACGACGCGCGTGCATTTCAGGCCGTCCAGCGACTGCGAAACTTTTTTCTGCGTAAGGTTATCCAGCGCGGAGGTCGCCTCGTCGAACATAAGCACCTTCGGCTTCGGCGCGATGGCACGGGCGATCATCAGGCGCTGACGCTGTCCGCCGGAGATGCCGCCCGTCCCCTCGGAAATGACCGTATGCATCCCCATGGGCATTTGGCGAATGTCCTCGGCGATCCCCGCCAGCTCCGCGGCCTCCCACGCCTCCTGCAATGTCAGCTGCGGGGCGGTAATGGTGATATTGGAATAGATGTCACCCTGAAACAGCTTCCCGTCCTGCATCACCACGCCGATACGGCGGCGCAGAGATCGCAGATCCAGCTGCGACATATCCCTGCCGTCGTAATAGATCGCGCCCTTTTGCGGCTTTTCAAAGCCGAGCAGCAGACGAAGCAGCGTCGATTTTCCGCATCCTGTCCGCCCCACGATGGCAACATACTGCCCCGGGCGGATCTTCAGGGAGAGATCGTCCAAAATCAGCGGCATTTTTTCGCTGTAGCGGAACGAGACATTGTTCAGCTCGATCCCGCCGGAAAGGCGCGTCACGACCTGCTTTTCCTCGGCGATCTCGGGTACCGTGTCGAAAAACGGCTTGACCGCTTCCAGCATCGGCCTGATCTGCGCCACGGAAAGCGCCACCCCCGCCAGCGACAGGAATGCCCCGGAGACCATTCCGTATGCGGTGTTGAACGCATAATAATCCGCCACGGACACCCGACTTTCCACCGCCGCCGCATACATGACCAGCGTTCCGATCGAGGAGATCGCCAGACTGAGCACGGAATTGAGCTTCAGAAAAGCAGGCGGGTCGTATCGGAGCCTTGCATTTTTCGCATACAGCTCGCCCCAGCGGGCAAATGCGCGTTTTTCCGCACCTGCCAGCCTGATCTTGCGGATGCCGCTGATCAGCGCATACGTCATGCCGTTTTCCTCTCCTGCCAGCTTCATACTTTTCCTGCTGATATGCATCTGTGCAAACGAGGAAGCGACGGAAAACACCACCGTGACCGCGATCAGCAGCATGGACGGCACGACCAGCGCGGGCGCATAGGTAAAGATCTGAGAAATGTACAGCAGGGAAAATACGGATGTCAATCCCGTGGAAAGCAGTGCGGAAAGCAGGGTGTCGCAAAGCGCGCCGACCTGTGCGGTTCGGGCAGAGAGGTCGCCCGCGCTGTAATCCTTAAAAAAGCTTGCAGGCAGAGACAATACGCGCATCATGGCAGCCGCCTGCACGGAAACGCGCAGTCTGGTATTGATCCGCGCGTTGAGCATTCCTTTTACCGCCGACAGCAGCAGCGAGCTGACGGAAACGGAAGCCATAAACACCCCCATTGCCAGCAGCATTTGCACGCTTTCGGACGGAAGCACGCGGGAAAACAGCAGCGAATTCAGCTTCGGCGCAAACATGCCCACCAGCGATACGGCCAGCGTTGCCAGCACGAGCAGCACCAGATCGCCCACGGACAGCGTCTGCGCC
Organism: uncultured Oscillospiraceae bacterium; assembly: GCA_964538475.1. Classification (GTDB taxonomy): domain Bacteria; phylum Bacillota; class Clostridia; order Oscillospirales; family Oscillospiraceae; genus Faecousia. The sequence continues at coordinate 20,376 of CAZIGE010000015.1, forward strand.
ATGTACACGAGCAGGCTTTTCACATTCAGTTTTTTCAGCGGAAACGGCTTATAAAAGGCGATCGCTTCCTCTGCCAGCAGCGCGCGGTTTTTTCGGTTGACTTTGACCTGCTTACCCGTGGCGGGATCCGTAAAACTGTAGCCGGACAGGCCGCTCGGGAGCAATGCCACGACCGTTCCGTCCTTTTTCCTGCTGCCCAGCATCGCACCAACCGCATCGCGATCCCACGCGCCCTCCAGCCGAACGGTGCGGCGCATGATGCCGTAAGGCCGCAGCAGGTATTCCAGCTGCTCGTCGACCGTGCGGACGCTTGCGGGCACCTCGCGGCTTTTCACATGGTAAAAGCGCAGGATCCGCTCGATCTCGCTGCCTGCCGCCGCGCGGGCATCCTGCGTTCCCGCGCCGAAGCGCTCTCCCATCACCGCACCGGCCATTTTTGCAAAAGCTTCCGTAAAAACGGCATCGTCATTTTGCTTGCGCTGGCGGATCTGTTCATCAAACCATCCCATGAAGCTCCCCTCCTTTACGCATTGCCGATCAGCGCCGCATAGGCACCGTTGCGCGCCATGAGCTGCTCGTGTGTGCCGCGCTCCGCAATTTTACCGTGATCCATCACGATGATCTCATCGCAGTCGCGGATCGTAGAGAGGCGATGTGCCACGACGATGCAGGTGATACCGCGATCCCGGATTGATCGGACGACATCGTACTCGGTCTTTGCGTCCAGCGCGGAGGTCGCCTCATCCAGAATGATGATCGTCGGATCCTGCGCCAGCACCCGCGCGATCTCCATGCGCTGGCGCTGTCCGCCCGACAGATCGCGGCCGCCCTCCATGATCTTATACTGATACCCGCCCTCGCGCTGCATGATATCCTCGTGCAGGCGAGCATCGCGCGCCGCCAGGATCATTTCGAAATCTTCGATAGAGTCGTCCCACATTTTTATATTGTTGGCAATGGTATCCGCGAAAAGGATGATATCCTGATCCACCACAGCCAGAGAGCCCGTAAAAATGCTTCGGTCGATCCGATCGATCGGCTTCCCGTCAAACAGGATCTCTCCGCTCCACGGGCGGTACAGCCCCGAGATCAGCCCGGAGATCGTCGATTTTCCGCAGCCCGACGCACCGACCAGCGCCACGCGGCTTCCCGGACGCAGCGTCATGCTGAAATCCTCGATCAGCGGTGCCGCAAGGCGCGAATAGCCGAATGTTACATGGCGAAGCTCGACTGCGCCGGAGAGCTTATCGTATTCCGCATCGGGGTCAGCCGGCGAATCCGGGAATACATCCTGCGGATATTTCATCACATCTTCGATGCGCTCCATTTCGGTGCGCATCTCCTGCAATGTCTGCCCCGCGCCGATCAGGGAAAGCGCGGGCGATGTAAACGCGCTCAAAAAGCCCTGAAACGCCATGATCATACCGACCGTGAACGTCCCGTTCATGGCCAGCAGCACCCCGACCAGCAGCACGGCGGTATTGCACAATGCGTTGACCAGCGTCGGCAGCGCCCCGAGCAGGCGGTTCAGGCGCTGATACTTCACCTGCTGGGTATTTACGGCAGCCTGATAGCCTGCCCATTTTTCAAAAAAGCCGTTTTCCGCACCGCCGGATTTGATCGTTTCGATCATTTCGATGCCCGCGACGGTCGTTCCCGAGAGTTTCCCCGCGTCGCGCATTTGCAGCCGTGTGATATGGATCCGTTTTTGGGAGATCAGGCGGGAAAGCAGGAAATTCGTGCAGACCGACAGCAGCCCGATCACCGTAAGCGGCACGCTGTAGCGCAGCATGACGACAAGATAGAAGATCATCATCCCCGCGTCCAGAACGAGCGGCGCGAACGTCTCGACCAGCGTATTGGCGATGGAGGCGTTTGACGACTGACGGCTCTGGATATCCCCCGCCATGCGCTGGGAAAAGAACTCCATCGGAAGGTGGAGCACCTTCCACAAAAATGTGCTTGCGCCGACCGTTTCCATTTTCCCGCGAATTCTCAGAGAATAGACCGCCCGGATCCACGCCAGCACCAGCTGCACCAGTGTCAGCGCGGCAAGCGCCGCCAAAAACGGTGTCAGCCATTGCGGTGCCTCCCGCGTAAGGAGCCTATCGAGAAACACTCTGGAAAAAGCGGGGCGGATCACCCCGATCAGAGACGAAATGAGCGTGGTCAGCAGCAGAAAGATCACGGCCGTTTTCGTGCCCTTCAGACGCATTCCGGCATAAGCCAGCGTCGAGCGCGGTTTTCCGCCGGGAGAAAAATCCTCCGACGGTTCAAACAGCAGACATATCCCGGTAAAGGACTCGTCAAATGTCTGCATGGGGACGGCATAAGTGCCCTTTGCGGGGTCATTCAAAACGGCCTTATCCCCGCGAAATCCATCCAGCACGACGAAGTGGTTGAAATTCCAGTGAATGATGCACGGAAACGTTCCGCTTTTGCGCAGTTCCTCCGGCTCGAAGCGGTAGCCTCCCGCCGTCAGGCCGTAGCTGCGCGCGGCGCGCAGGATGTTGCGGGCATTGGAGCCGTCCCGCGACACGCCGCAGTCCAGCCGCACCTGCTCCGGCGGGAGCCACTTATCATAATAAGCCAGGATCATGGTAAGGCAGGCAGCACCGCATTCCAGCGCTTCCATCTGCATCACCACGGGCACTTTCGCCACGCGCCCGGTCAACGGGCGTTTGCTCTGCTTTTTCTTTTCCATATGCGATCCTCAACCCAGCACGAACGAGATCGGGCTTTCCCGCCGCACGATCAGACTGACCGGATAACTGCCGTCGGAAAGTCCCTGCGCGCGCACCGTCAGCACATACACGCGTTCCTGCGGGGAAAACCAGCCGGACGGCACCAGCTGCGCATGGTCTGCCTGCCCGAATTCGACGGAAAAAGCGGATATCTCCGTAACGAAGTACTCGTTTTCCGCAACGGAAACGAGCGTATCTTCTGTCAGTCGGGAGATATCCGCTTCTTGTATGTAGCAGGTCAGAACGCCGTTTTGGCAGACGCCTACCGTTTCCAACTCGGTATCCAGATGGCCGAAAATGCCCCAGACACACACGCCGATCAGCAAGATCAGGATCGCCGCAAGGGTCATCCAGACCCCCGGGTCGGATACGCGAATATAATCGTTTAATTGTTCGGGTGAGCTGACTTTATCCAGACTCTTTTTACGAAACAGCTCCTGCATGGCCGCACGTTCCTTTCCGTATCGGTTTTTCGCTATTATAGCATGGTGATTGCGGAAAAGCAATCGGCGGTATCGCTTTTTTCACTGTTTTTGTTCGGACATTGCCCGCCGAAATGTGCAATTTCCGCTTGTCCTTCCCCGCATCGTGTGCTATAATGCAGACAAGCCTTCGCGGCACTGTCTGCGTGGGAATATCACTTATCAAGGAGAACGCGTATGCAACTGAGCAAAACGATACACGGAACGGCGCTGCACATCGCCATTCAGGGACGGATCGATACGACCACAGCGCCCCGTCTGGAGGCCGAGCTGCGTGCCGATATTTCCGGCATTACGGAGCTGTATCTGGATTTTTCCGAAGTGGAATACATTTCCTCCGCCGGACTGCGCGTGCTCCTGTCCGCGCAGAAGGTGATGAACCGTCAGGGAAAAATGGTCGTGCAGCATGTCAACGAGGTCGTGATGGATGTGCTGGATGTGACGGGATTCGTGGATATTCTGACCATCGTCTGATGCCCGCGGGCAGCTTTACGCAGAAACTATGAAAAAAACGCGTGATCGTTTTACCGGGCGGATGTTCCGTCGACTTCTGCGGCCTGCGATCGTCTCTTCTCTCGGCTGGGCGCTGAGCGATATGGCCGATGCCGTTGTCGTCGGGCAGCGTATGAGCACCGTCGGGCTTGCCGCCATCGGTCTGATCCTTCCGGTGTACATGGTCAATTGTATGCTCGCGCACGGCCTCGGACTGGGCGGATCGGTCCGCTATGCGCGCCTGCTCAGCCGTGGGAAGCAGACGCAGGCGCAAGACAGCTTTCGCGGCGTGCTGACGCTGGCGCTGCTGCTCAGCGGTTCGACCGCGCTGCTCGGCAATGTGTTCCTGCGGCAGCTTCTGGCCGTGCTCGGCACCACGTCGCAGGACGGCGCGCTTTTCACCGCCACACAGGACTATTTGCGCATTCTGATCTCCTCCACGCCGCTGTTTTATCTTTCCAATATTCTGAATTATTATCTGCGCAACGACGGCAGTCAGCGGCTGGCCGGGGTGGGCTCGGTCATCGGAAATCTTTGCGACATCGCGATGAACATCGTGTTCGTGCTGGTGCTGGATCTCGGCACGCGCGGCGCTGCGCTGTCCACCACGCTGGGGCAGGTCATAAGCATCGGGATCTATTTGCCCGGCTTTTTCCGCAAAGATCACGCGCTGCGCCCGGGACTTCCCGCAAAAAAGTGGCTGTCCGATTCGCTTTCCGCGCTGAAAGCGGGACTTGCCACCTCCGTGCAGTATCTGTATCAGATGGTGTTTCTTCTGGTTTGCAACAATCTCCTTTTGCGGCTGGGCGGCGCGTCCGCCGTTGCCGTGTTTGACATTCTGCAAAACACCTCGTATCTGATTCTGTATCTGTTTGAGGGAACGGGGCGCGCCATGCAGCCGATCCTGTCCACCTATGCGGGCGAGCGCGACGCGCAGGGCACGCGCACGGCGCTGCGCCTCGGCTTTTTCTACGGGATGGTCGCGGGCGGCTCGATGATCGCGCTCGTGGCACTGTGGCCGATGGGGCTGTGCCTCCTGTTCGGTATCGCCGGCTCCTCCGCGCAGAGGCTCGCCTTCCACGCGCTGCGGCTGTACAGCGTAGCCGCCGTATTTGCGGGGTGTAACATCCTGTTGTGCAGCTACTATCAGGCGCGCGAGGACGAAAAAAACTCGTTCCTGCTGGAAACGCTGCGCGGTGCAGTGCTGCTGCTCCCGCTGACCTTTCTGTGCTACCGCTTCGGTGTCGAGCAGTTCTGGCTCCTGTTCCCGCTGACAGAGGCAGGTTCGCTGCTGCTCTTTCTTCTGCTCGGCGCGGGCAGGTGCCTGCGCCGCTCCCATGCGCCGCAGGTGCCGGTCTTTCAGCGGACTATCCCGAGCACCGCGGCGGATGTCGTGGAAGTAAGCCTCGCCCTGCAAGACTTCTGTCGTGCACAGGGCGTTCGGGAGAAGCAGCAGATGCTTGCCACCATGACCGTCGAAGAGATCGGCATGGCCATTTTGCGGCACGGCTTCCCGAACGGCGCGGACGGTTACATCCGCATTACCGCCTTTTTGACGGAGGACGGCCTTCTGGAGCTGCATCTGCGCGATGACGCGACCTCTTTCGACCCTTTCTCCTTGCAGACCCGCAGGGCAGATCCCGATGAAACGTTTGACATGGACAGCATGGGGATCCTGATCGTCAAAAAACGCGCCAAACAGTTTTACTACCGCCGCTATCAGGGCTTCAACACCCTGGTCATACAGCTTTGACAGGAGTGCTGCACATGAAAGTGCTGTATTTTGGGAGCGATGTTTTTCTATCCTGCTTTGAATATCTGTTGCAGTCGCACGAGATCCTTGCCCTGTACACCTATCATCGCGAAGAGGACTATTTTACCGAATATGCCATCGCGGCCGAGGCACGCGCGCACGGCATTCCCGTGCATTACGAGTCCGTCACCGCGCAGGCGCTCGACCGCTTCTTCCGACAGGATGGGTGCGATCTGCTCTTTATCGCAGAGTACGACCGCGTGCTGCCGATCCCGACGGGGCTTTCGAACTTTCGCGCGATCAATACCCACAGCTCGCTGCTTCCGCAGGGGCGCAGCTATTACCCCATCGAAGCGGCCATGACGCAGGGGCTGCCGCGCAGCGGCGTTACCATGCACAAGCTGACGCGGGAATTGGATCGGGGCGATATCCTCGCACAGCGCAGCTTTGCGATCAGCCCCGAAATGGACAGCATCGACGTGTATCTGACCTGCGCCGCCTGTGCGCGGGAGATGCTGGCGGACATTCTGGACGATTTTGACACCGTCTGGTGCGGCGCGCAGCCGCAGGCGGTGCTTTCCCCTTACTGGCCGCGCCCCGGGCAGGAAAAGCTGACTCTGCTCCCCGATATGACACGCCGTGAGGCGCTTGCCGTATTCCGCTGCTGCAACAGCACGACGCAGGTTTTTGTACACGGTGTATGGTATCATGTGACCGCACTTTCGGAGGGCATCGCGCCTGTGCGCACGCCGCAGTTCCTTTCTCCCGGGCGGCTGCTCTATCCCGTGAAGGACGGCCATCTGCGACTGCATGTGCATCCTATGGAGGTAACTGCATGAGTAAAAAGCGAAAGATCCGTTTGCAGCCGAAGCTGTTGCTCGGTCTGGTCATCATGGCCGCCGTGCTGGTCATGGCGCTCGCGCCTGCGATCGCGCAGCTTTACCGCAGCCGCATGGAGGAATACTACACGGGGCTTGCGTTCGGCCACGCCTCCATTGCCGCCGACCTGATCGACGGCGACCGCATCGAAAGCTACTACCGCGATGGGGAAAAAGACGAATATTATCAGTTTATCCGTTCCTATCTTCTCAACACCTGCGCCTGCGGGGGGCTGAAATATTTTTACGTCGTCGTGCCGGAGGAAGATGTCATGGTTTACATCTGGGATACCGGTGCGCCGGGGGAAGACGGTGTGTGCGAGCTCGGAGAGTCGGACGCTTATTACGGCGACGGTCACCGTCTGATGCACGCCGCTTTTGCAGCCGATGCCGAGCAGGTCATTCTGATCACCGACAATGAGGAATACGGTTATCTGGCTTCCGCGTATGTTGCCGTTTTGGACAGCACAGGCAAGCCCGCGGCACTGGTCGGTGTGGATATCTCCATGGATATGATCAACGCGCAGATCCGTCAGTTTCTGCGCCTGACCCTGTGCATCACGCTGGCAGTTCTGCTGTTGTCCGTTTTTGCGTACTATTACTACATTCGTCTGATCCTGATCCGACCGCTGGGCACGCTCCACCGTGCAGCGCGCGAGCTTGTGCAAAATGACATGGAACAGGCCGATGATTTTTCCGTCGCGCTCCATACCGGCGACGAGCTGGAAGAATTGGCCGACTCGTTCCGCTTCATGGTATCCGAGCTACGCGAATATATTCGAAATTTAAGCCGTGTCACTGCGGAAAAAGAGCGCATCGGCACGGAACTGGATGTCGCGCGGCATATCCAGGCCTCCATGCTGCCGTGCATCTTCCCCGCCTTCCCCGAGCGCAGCGAATTCGACATTTACGCCTCCATGACCCCCGCCAAGGAGGTCGGCGGCGATTTCTACGATTTTTTCCTGATCGACGACGATCACCTTGCCATGGTCATGGCGGATGTATCCGGCAAGGGTGTCCCCGCCGCGCTGTTTATGATGATATCCAAGACGCTGCTGAAATCCGCCGCGCAAAGCGGCCTGTCCCCCAAAGCCGTTCTGGAAAAGGTCAACGATCAGCTCTGCGAGAATAATGACGCGGAGATGTTCGTTACCGTGTGGCTCGGCATTCTGGAAATATCCACGGGGATCGTCCGCTGCGCCAACGCGGGGCACGAATATCCCGCCGTAATGCGCAAAGGCGGTGCATTCGAGCTGTTTAAGGATCGGCACGGGCTGGTGCTGGCGGGCATGGAGGGCGCACGCTATCGGGAATACACACTGACGCTCCACCCGGGCGACCGCCTGTTCGTATACACGGACGGCGTGCCCGAAGCGACCGACTCCGAAAACGCGCTGTACGGTACACAGCGGATGCTCGATGCCCTGAACCGCCACACCGATGGCACCTGCCGCACCCTGCTGGAGGCGCTGCACCGCGATGTGGAAGTCTTTGTGGGGGACGCACCGCAGTTTGACGACATCACCATGCTCTGCCTCGAAATCAAGCCGCCCGTTTCCGATATGACGAAGATCGGTATCCTCCCCACGGCGGAGCATCTTTCGGAGGCCGTGGAATTTTTCGAATCCATGCTCGCGCAGGCCGAAATTCGCGGTAAGATCGCCGCGCAGGTCAACATCGCCGTAGATGAAATTTTCTCCAACATTGCCCGCTACAGCGGCGCGACGCTCGCCACGCTCGGCTGCGCCGTCTCGCCGACGGAGATCACCCTCCGCTTTTCGGATAACGGGCGCCCCTACGATCCGACCGAAAAGCCGGACCCCGACACGACGCTTTCCGCCGAAGATCGCGAGCCGGGCGGCCTTGGGATCTTCATGGTGAAAAAAACGATGGATCGGACACAGTACGAATACAAAGACGGTCTGAACATCCTGACGCTCGTCAAGCGTCGATAACGCCCCGCTCGACAAGAACGCCCCCCGATACAGGCTGCGGGATCGTCCGCAGTCTGCGTCGGGGGGTATCTGTTCGGTCAAATGCGCGCACGGCGATCCATCGGGCACGGTCTTCTCAGACAATGCACAGCTCGCCCGCCCGCTCGTCCACCGTCACCTGCGCACCGGGCAGAATATCGCCCTGCAACAGGCGGCGGCTGAGCATCGTTTCGACCGTGTGCTGCAAGTAGCGGCGCAGTGGTCTTGCGCCGAATTCCGGGTCATACGCCGCATCGACGATGGCGTTTTTCGCGCGCTCGGTCAATGTGACGCGGATCTGCTGCTGCGCAAGGCGGTCGTTCAGCCGCCCGATCAGCAGATCGATGATGCGCATGACATCCTGCTTCGTCAGAGGCTTATACAGCACGATCTCATCCAGACGGTTCAAAAATTCCGGTCGGAACGAACGCCGCAGCAGCGCGTGTACCTGCGCCTCGGCCTGCGCATCGATGCTGCCGTCGGCGTGGATGCCTTCGAGCAGATATTCCGAGCCGAGATTGGAGGTCAGGATGATGATGGTGTTTTTGAAGTCCACCGTGCGCCCCTGCGAGTCGGTGATGCGGCCGTCGTCGAGCACCTGCAACAGCACATTGAACACATCCGGGTGTGCCTTTTCCACCTCGTCGAACAGCACGACGCTGTACGGCTTGCGGCGCACGGCCTCCGTCAGCTGGCCGCCCTCGTCATAGCCGACATAGCCGGGAGGCGCGCCGATCAGGCGCGAAACGGCATATTTTTCCATATATTCGGACATATCGATGCGGATCATGTTCTGTTCGTCATCGAACAGCGTCTGCGCCAGTGCCTTGGCCAGCTCCGTTTTTCCGACACCGGTCGGCCCCAGGAACAGGAACGAGCCGATCGGGCGATTCGGGTCCTGAATGCCCGCGCGGCTGCGCTGGATCGCCTCCGCGACGGCGCGCACCGCTTCATCCTGCCCGATCACACGGTGATGCAGCGCTTCGGACAGATGCAGCAGCTTATCGCGCTCGCTCTGCACGAGTCGTGAAACCGGAATGCCCGTCCAGCGCTGGACGATGCGCGCGATCTCCTCGTCCGTAACGCGGTCGCGCAGCATGACGGCATCGTCGTTTTCGCGGGTACGCTGTTCCTCCTGTTGCAGCGCCTTTTCCAGCTTCGGGAGCTGCCCGTATTGCAGCTGCGCGGCCTTTTCCAGATCGTACTCCTGCTTTGCCGTCTCGATTTGGCGCTTCAGATCCTCCAGCTGCTCGCGCAGCTGCTGCACGCGCGAAATGGCGTTTTTTTCGTTTTCCCAGCGTGCTTTCATGGCATTGTAGCTGTCGCGTTCCTCGGCCAGTTCCTTTTGCAGCTGCGCCAGGCGGGTCGCGGACAGCTCGTCACTCTCTTTTTTCAGCGCAGCCTCTTCGATCTCCAGCTGAATGATGCGTCTGGACACCGCGTCCAGCTCGGCCGGGCTGGAATCCATCTCCGTGCGGATCTGGGCACACGCCTCGTCCACCAGATCGATGGCCTTGTCCGGCAGGAAGCGATCCGTAATATAGCGATGGGAGAGCGTGGCAGCGGCAATAATGGCCGAATCGGCGATCTTAACGCCGTGGAACACCTCATAGCGCTCTTTCAGACCACGCAAAATAGAGATCGTTTCCTCCACCGTCGGTTCCTCCACCTGAACAGGCTGAAATCGGCGTTCCAACGCGGGGTCTTTTTCGATATAGCGGCGGTACTCATCCAGCGTCGTTGCGCCGATGCAGTGCAGCTCGCCGCGCGCCAGCATGGGCTTTAAGAGGTTGCCCGCATCCATGCTGCCCTCCGTCTTGCCCGCACCGACGATGGTGTGCAGCTCATCGATAAACAGCAGGATCCGTCCTTCGGATCGCTTCACCTCGTTGAGCACCGCTTTCAGGCGTTCTTCGAACTCACCGCGGTATTTTGCGCCCGCGATCAGCGCGCCCATATCCAGAGAAAAGATGGTTTTGTCCTGCAGGCCGCGCGGCACATCCTTTTTGACGATGCGCTGCGCCAATCCCTCGGCGATCGCCGTCTTGCCGACACCCGGTTCGCCGATCAGGACGGGGTTGTTTTTCGTTTTTCGGGACAGGATGCGGATCACGTTGCGGATCTCCTCGTCGCGTCCGATCACGGGATCCTGCTTCTGCTCCCGCGCGCGTTTGACAAGATCGGTGCCGTATTTTTCCAGCGCATCATATGTGCCCTCGGGGTTATCCGTCGTGACACGCTGGTTGCCGCGCACGCTTTGCAGCGCCTGCAGGGTCTGCTCTTTCGTGATGCGGTAGGTGTCGAGCAGGGTCTTCACCGCGCCTTTTGCCGTTTCCGTCAGAGCGAGGAACAGGTGCTCCACGGAGATAAACTCGTCCTTCATCGCCTCGGCCTGTGCCTGTGCGGCGTTAAAGGTCGTATCCACTTCGGCGCTGATATAAAATCGGTCGGCTTCTCTTGCACCGGTGACGGACGGGAGCTTTTCCAGCTGTGCCTGCGCAGCCGCGCGCAGGCTTTCCACCGTTACGCCCATTTTCTGCAAAAGCTGCGGGATCAGGCCGCCGTCCTGTTGCAGCAGTGCCAGCAGCAGGTGCACCTGCTCCAGCTGCTGATTAGAATTCTGCACCGCGAGCTGCTGCGCATCGCGGACAGCTTCCAGGGATTTCTGCGTATAGTTTTGGAATGTCATAGCGATACTTCCTTTCATTTTAGCACTCTAGTCGTTAGAGTGCTAATTCCTTTTGCCCTAACTATACTCCATTTTTCCCAAAAGTCAAGGGATGTAACAATAAATTCACAACTGCACCATGTAAAAACGGGTCAGGCACGCACATGCCTGACCCGTTTTCGGATCACTCAGAGATTGTAATACTGTTCAAATTCCGCCGGGTGCGGGATCGCAGACATGCGGCGGCACTCTGCGCGCTTCGTCGCGATCCAGCTGTCGAGCAGCTCCTGCGGGAACACGCCGCCGGCTGTCAGGTAATCGTGATCGCGTTCCAGCGCATCCAGCGCGTCTTCCAGACAGGTCGGCAGGCCGGTGAGTTTCTTCTTTTCCTCCTCGGGCAGGTGGAACAGGTTGAAGTCATACGGCCCCCAGCCGTTTTCGTGCGGATCGATTTGATTTTTCACGCCGTCCAGACCTGCCATCAGGATGGCAGCGTAGCAGTAATAGGGGTTGCAGGTCGCATCGGGGTTGCGCAGCTCAAAACGGCGCAGGGACGGCTCTTTTGCATATGCGGGGATGCGGATCACGGCGCTGCGATTGGATGTCGCATAGCCGACGGTCACGGGCGCTTCAAATCCGGGGACGAGCCGCTTGAACGAGTTCGTGCTGGGATTGGTCAGCGCACACAGCGAAGCGATGTGCCTGAGCAGGCCGCCCATGAAATAATGCGCCGTTTTGCTCAGATGTGCATAACCGTCGTCATCGGAAAAGACAGGCACGCCGTCTTTCAGAAGCAGCATGTGCACATGCATCCCATTGCCTGCCTCGCCGTAGACGGGCTTGGGCATAAAGGTCGCGCTCAGGCCGTATTTCGCCGCCGTGTTGCGCACGATATACTTGATAAGCATGGTGGCATCCGCCATTTTGGACATCTGCCCGAGCTTCGGCTCAATCTCGTACTGTCCCGCAGCGCCGACCTCGGGATGGTGGTAGTTGATCTCAATGCCCGCCTGCGCCATGTGCAGGCACATTTCGCTTCTCGCCTCGTAAGAAACGTCGAACGGCTTCGCGATATGATAGTTTTTCTGCTTTTCGACGATGTTGCCCATGCCTTCTCCGGCGCTGTTCCAGTGCGCCTGCGACGCATCCAGCGTCATGCCGATGGCGTTCGGCGCGACCTGCCAGCCAACATTGTTGAACAGATAAAACTCGAATTCGGGCAGGATCAGGATCGTATCCGCGATGCCGGTATCGCGCATATAGCGCTCGGCCGCCTGCACCACGTTGCGCGGGTATTGCGCCAGCGGGCGATTTGCGGGGCTGTCGATCAGCATGGCATTTCCCGTCATGGACAGCGTCGGCACCCGGCAGAACGGGTCGAGTACGGCGGTATCGGGGTCTGGGATAAATACCATGTCGCTTTTTTCCACCACGGCATAGCCGTAGTTGGACGCGTCGAAGCCGATCCCGTTTTGCATGACGGATTCGTCGAAATTCGCGGCGGGAATGGTAACATGGCGGTAGCATCCGTGGATATCCACCATCTTGAAATCCACCATCTGAATGTTTTCCTGCTTGATTCGTTGCATGAGCTGTCGTATTTTGGTTTCCATGCAGAGTGACCTCATTTCCGTTTTTCCTCAGTATAGCACAGTTTTCGAAAAATTACAACAAATATATGGCGGCAGGGGCAAAAGTGTGGTATACTGTAGGCACAGCCATTACAAAGGAGGAAACGATCATGTCTATCGTTCATGTTACAACGGCAACCTATGAAGCAGAAGTTCTGCAAAGCGAAAAGCCCGTCCTGCTGGATTTCTGGGCACCCTGGTGCGGCCCGTGCCGTATGCTCGCCCCGATCCTGGAGCAGCTCGCCGAAGCACATCCCGAATACAAGATCGCAAAGATCAATGTCGACGAGGAGCCCGAGCTGGCGCGCAAATTCTCCATTACGAGCATCCCGTCTCTGTTCGTCCTGAAAAACGGCAAGATCACCGCCCAAAACGTGGGCGTAATACCGCAGGAGGCTATTTTGAATATGCTGGCGTGAGCGCGGGCGCTGCCTTATACCACATAGTCTGCCGCGACGCGGGTCGCGATCAGGTGGCCGAACTTTCCCTTGGCTGCCAGATGCAGCGGGTGCTGCGCATACTGCGCCAGTGCCTCGCGGCTTTCAAATTCGGAATAGAGCGCGTAGTCCATGCCCTGAAATGCCGCACGGATCTCCAGATGCAGCAGGCCGGGGATCTGCCCGACCAGCGGTTCGAGTGCGTCGCGGATCAGCTGCACCGCCTGCTCTTTTTCCACGCCCTCCCGCAGGGTATACAAAACAATGTGTCTGACCATAAAAATCCCTTTCCTCGCCGTCTTCGCGGCGAACGACTCTGACAAAAAACCGGGGCATCCTGCCCCGGTTTTTGCATGGATAACTTACTCGGCGTCGGCTCCCTCTACTTCGTCGGCCGCCTCCAGCAGCGCGCGAATGGAGAGGCTGATGCGCTTGTTCTCGGCATCCACATCGGTGATCTTGACCTTGACCTGCTGGCCTTCGGACAGGACATCCTCGGGCTTGCCGATGCGCTTGTCGGCGATCTGAGAAATGTGGATCAGGCCGTCCACGCCGGGGATGATCTCGGCGAATGCGCCGAAGGTCATCAGCTTCACGACCTTTGCATCCACCACGTCACCCACATGGTACCCGTTCATGAAGCGGTTCCAGGGGTTCATCTCGGCAGTCTTGTAGCCCAGAGAGATCTTCTTCTTTTCGGGGTCGAAGGAAATGACGAACACATCGATCTCATCGCCGACCTTGACGACCTCTGCGGGATTTTTGATGCGGTTCCAGCTCAGCTCGGAAACATGCACCATTCCGTCCACGCCGCCGATGTCCACGAACGCGCCGTAGGAAGTCAGAGACTTCACAACGCCGTGGTACTGCTTGCCTTCTTCGATCTCCG
>CAZIGE010000016.1:0-32539 GCA_964538475.1 uncultured Oscillospiraceae bacterium
GCGGGGCTGCCGCCTGTCTGCAAGGCGGTGCTTACGCCCACCAATGCCGGATGGACGCCGCACCGGCTGCTGGCCGAGCTGCAACACGAGCGCGCCGCATTTGAAAGAAAGGCTTAGGAGCTGCATCAAACCCTTGCGCTGGCCCGGCCGAAAGCAGGGAGAGAAGATGACGACAAAAATTTGTAAAAAATGACGAAACGGCTGCACATTGCGAAAAAACTGCCAGGATACATTATAATTATCTATTATTATTATTATTATTATTATTATTATTCGTGGGCGGAGACGGTTTGAGGAGCCGACAGCAAATGTGTTGACAATTGTCGGTTTTTGAGCTATACTTATTGCGTAAAAGTGTCACTGTACCTATCTGCGCCGGCAGCACGTTTGCGGGCAGGTAGGGCAGCAACTTTGAACACCGGTACCCAAATCGCAAAAAATAATAACCAGAAAAGGGGAAGACTGTATGAAGCATTGGAAACAAACAACGAAGCGTTACATCGCGATGCTGCTTGCTCTGGTGATGACTTTCTCTCTGGCGCAGAATGGCCTGATCGGTCTGGTACGCGCACAGGAGAACGAGCCGTCGGCAAGCGGGCAGGCGGGTAACAAAATTGTCCGCGAAGTTCTTGCGGATATGATCGACGGCACAGAGGGAAAGATTCTGGAACATCCCGCTTTGAAGTCGGATAACAGGACTTTTAACGTGACTGCGATTGAAAAGGACGCAGCGAAGATTATCGATGGCAACAAGCTGACTGCACAGGCCATCGATGGCTGGGAGCCTGTCAGCTATGCCATTGACAATGGCACTGCAGTCCCGTTCAACGGTGCATACGAAGTAGTCCTGCCCGAGGACTATAGCTCTGTCACCGTCAACTATAAACAGACGTTGACATGGGATGCCATGGGTATCACGGAAGCTGATGCGCTTGAAATCGTGAATCTGCCCTATACTCTGAAGACGGAATCCAGCAATCAACTGGAGGCCATGGAGAGTTTGGCGGCTCAGAAACAGAACCTGACGCTTGTACAGAGCTTGCTGGTCTTGGCAGAAACATACCTGACAACGGCTGAAGGTAAAGAAGCCCTGGCGAATATTAAGGCTGAGTGTCTGGATGATGAGGGGAAAATCAAACTTCTCAAAACAGTCAATGCCTATCCCGAAGAAACCGATGCAGAAAAACTGAAGTATTACTATGAAAGTAACAAAGATCAAAGCCTGAACAAACAGCTGAAGATCTTGGCAGAGAATCTGGACCCTCTTGCAAAGGATGAAGGTCTGAACAATTGGCTGAAGGATATGGGGTGGGATGGGAAATTTGATCTCTCCAAAGTAACAGAAGCAGCTGAAACGCTTAAAGAGATTGACGGCAAGCTGACTCAGCCCAATAAGTATCTGGACTTGGATAGTGAGAATCTGAATGACCTGCTGACCCTGATCACAGTGAACGAACTGACAGAGAAGACTTCCGTTCAGCAGCCTGTGTTGCAGAAAAGCTGCACGATAAATGCGCCCGGCAAGGTTAATGTTACGGTTACTGTGGAGTTCAAGTCCAGTACCGGTTTGAAGGATTGGGACAAGAGCGAATCCTTTACTGTGCTTGAGGGAAGCGAACAGACCTCTGAAAATCTTGAAAAGGTCAACCGATTGAAAGTCAATCTGCTCCAAAACTTGTTGGCATATACCGGACTGGAAAAGGATTGCCTTATCGAAAATGAAAGCGTAGACAACGAGACCAAGGAGTATAAGTGGACATATAGCCCCAAGTCCTTTGAGGTTCGGTTTGTTGATAGTGGCAACTCCGAGAATGTGATCTCCACAAAAACGGTGTATCTGGACAATCTGAAAGTGACCCTCCCCACTGCGGAGCAGGGGAAACGGTACGAGTTCTACTTCAATGGAACTAGGTTTAATGGCGAGTTCACTCTGGCAGATGTCAAGACGTGTGCGCCTGTTACGATCGAGTTTAAATTGTTTGACGTGAGCCGCGAGGAAGTCGAACAAGCAATCGAGGATGTAAACAATGCGTTGTCTAACAGCGGCGTGTCGCTGAGAGCTTACGACGTGGATGGTAGCCTGACAGTGGCGCTGTGCCTCGATGTTCAGAACCTGAATATGAACGCCGTTAATAAGGAAGAGCTGGGAGAAGCGTTGCTAATGCTGGCAAACCTTGGCGTGATGTACAATGGACAATCCATTCTGGAAGGTATGTCGCTGAATCCGCAGAACCTGCTGGATGCCATTTTGACCAGTGGCATTGGCATGGACAGCTTGCTGAGCGCCGTGAATCCTGACGGAACCATCAACCAGACCCAGGTGAACGGCGCAGATGTCGGCGGCCTGCTGGGACAGATGGACTTGACCATGGGTGGCGTGCCTGTTAGCTTCCTGATCACACTGGGCGGCAACAGCTTCTCACAGGATGTTCGCAAGAATGTTGCGGATGTCAGTACTTATCTGAATGTGAACCTGAAGGACGGTGTGATCGCCGCTGAGGTGAAGAATGTCCCCGAGCGCGCCTATCAGGCCGCTGTGGTGGCTATGCTGGCGCTGGGCGAGGCGGATCTGAAGGACCTCTCCTCCATCGAACTGGCCAACGTGGCTAAGACCGTTTACGAGCTGATCGTCCCCGTGATCCACAACGAGAGCGTTGACTCCGATACGCTCATCGAGACCCTGAAAGCACTGAAGATCAATACGGAAAATCTGGATCTGTCTTTCTATGACAAGATCGTGCCCACCCTGCGCAAGCTGATGCCCGAGAATGCCAAGAATTTTGGTGAGACGAAGGGTGACACATTCTGCCTGACGCTGGGCTGCGATCTGCAGAAGATCATCAACAAGCTGGGTCTGTCTGAAGCAGACAAGAACACAGTGAATACGCTGCTGGCCGAGAACGAGGTTAAGGCTCCCATCGAAGTGACGATCGAGCACCTGAACAAGACCTTCACCGCACTGGTCATCGACCCCAAGGCCTCTGGCGCTGATATCCTGCGCTTCTACTCCGATGCTGCATCCTTGCAGACGGCTCTGGATAACCGCAACTACACCAGCCTGGTGGTGCTGCTCAGCGATGTTGAGGGCAATTTGACGATCACTGGTCGGGGCGTTGTGCTGGATTTGAATGGCTATACGATCACGGGCGACCTGACCGCGAATGCTACTACTGTCGTTGTTAACAGCAACATGACCAAAGATGGTGGTGTGACTGGCACTGTCAGCGGAAACGTGAAGCTGACCACCGGTGTCTATAGCCACAATGTAACCGCTTTCCTGCCTGCCGGCTATGTGCAGAATGATGGTAAGGTCGAGAACAAGTATTTCGACATGGTGCAGGATGCCAATGGCAACTATACTGTGACCATCAAGCTGGAAAATGCTCTGGCAGAGACCAAGGTGCCCAGCGTGAAGGCGCTGGCTCTGGAAGCGGCCTACACCTTTGCACTGAACCAGTATCAGGCTGCGGCTTGGAGCTTCGGCAGAGATATGGAGATCTATGCGCTGGGCTACGATGATCTGGTTGAGCTGCTGGACGGCATCAGCACCGCGGATGGCGAGAAGATCATCAGCTGTCTCAAGGTCGAGGGTATTCAGAACTTCCTGAACGATTTCCTTGCAAATGTGACCGATTTCAAGGGCATGGCCAAGGATGGTGTTGTGGCAGAGTATAATGTCAGCACCGCGCCTTGGAGACTGAGCCTGACCGAGAACGGAGATCGTCTGGCTGTTGGCATCACCAGTGGTGAACCGAAGACCAGCAAGCTGACCATCCAGGTCGAAATGACCGATTCCGTGAAGGAACTGCTGGCTGAGCTTGCAAAGGTTGCCGAAATCGACGTCACAGTTGATTTGGATAAGATCACTGTCAATGGAACGACTGTGTCCGCAGGCGGAAGTGTTGAAGCAGCTGTGAACATTGATATGTCCGGCAACAGTAACTACGGTCTGGTGGCTGCGATCATGGCGGCGAACCAGATGTCTGGCGAACGTCAGAAGACGTTGGTAGCTGCAATCAACACGGCTATCCGCACCGGCAAGATGGATGCTCTGAAGACGGCTATGGATGAAGTGACGCAGGCCGAGCTGGTAAATGCTCTGAAGACCACCAAGCGCGGTCAGTTCCGGAATATTATCTCCGGCCTGAATATCACAAACAAAGACTCGGTTATCAAGCTGGAAGAGACCTTTGACGATGTTCTGTTCCTTGCCGGTCAGCTGTTCAACGCGCTGGACATCAATGGTGGAAAGGCTACCTTGCAGGCTTATGATAAGGGTTACAGTGAATACAAGTTCAGTGCGGCTCCTCAGCGCACTGCCAGCATTAACGCTGCCGGGCTGACCTTTGAGCTGACGGGCAACGTCAAGGCAGACGTGACAATCAAACTGTTTGCCAAGGACTCCTCTACTGTCAACCCCGGCCCCGGCCCCGTCAACCCCACCAACCCCACTGACCCCAGCACGGAGCCAACGACCAACCCCACTGACCCCAGCACGGAGCCGACCACGAACCCCACGGAGCCCACGACTGAGCCTACCGACCCGACCACGAACCCCACCGAGCCTACGACTGAGCCTACCGACCCGACCACGAACCCCACTGAGCCTACAACTGAGCCTACCGAGCCTACCACAAAGCCCACTGAGCCCAGCTCCACGCCCACGGCACCGGTCGAGCCGGAGGAACCCACCGGTAACGGTACAGCTGTCTGGATCATCATCGCGGTGGTGATCGGTGTTGCGGCCATCGCAGCAGTCGCTCTGTATTTCGTCAAGAAGAAGAAAAATCAGAAGGACAATACCCCTCTGGTCGATTATGACATCTCTGACGATGAATAAAAAATGAACCCCATGGTTTCCCTGCCTTCCGGTGAGGGCAGGGAAACCGTACCCAAGGATTAGGAGGGAAGAACCATGATGGAGCAGAACTGGCAGAGAAAAGAATATGCGACATGGGACGAGGCGTTCCGGGGGCTAATGCCTGCTGTTCGCCAGCAGTCTGTTCGTGTAGCGGACTACACGCACGTCCTGTTCCTGCAGGCCTGCGAGGATAAATATGCCGCAGCCACCCACGCGGGCGCGGAGCGCATCCGCGGCCAATATGGCGATCTGGCCTATAAATGCGGCCTTTATCACGATTTGGGCAAGGCACTCGTTCCCCCTGAATATCAGATCCTCCAGCGGGACTTTACCCTGGAGGAATTGGCCGTTTATCGGAAATATACCACAGATGGCCGCGCGCTGGTGGCATCGTTGCAGGAACGCAGCGTCCGTGCCAAGGACAGACGCCGGGGCGAGCTGACGGAATTGCCCACGGAAAACATTCCGTGGCTGATGATCCGGGAGTCCTGCCAGCAGCACATGGAGCGCTGGGATGGTTCCGGCTATCCTGACGGGAAGCGTGCGGCGGACATCAGTCCCATCGCCCACATCGTTGGTCTGGCCAGAGAGCTGGACAGACTTTCCGCAGAAACGAAATCCGAGACCCCTTTTGAGGATGCCATGGCTCAGCTTGCGCAGGGCAGCGGCACCGACTGGGATCCGGAGCTGATAAAAGTGCTGGAACACGCCCGGGAAAAATGCGCGGAAGTGTATACCAAGTACATCCACTACACGATGACCCTGCCAAAGACCGTGCCGCTGCTGGAAAAAAAGCCGGGCAGACCCATGGGACTGAAATATCGCCCCATGGTCACGGCGGATGCACTGGTGGCATTTGAGGCAAGCCCGTGGTTTGCCGGCATCATCGGTCAGCCCGGAGAGCGGGAGGAAGCCTGCGATGTGGAGGAGCTGATCAAGCGCACAGACCTGACCAGAAGCATGACCGAATACTTCCTTTATGAGGCAACGGATGCGCTGGTGCGGCTGGAAAATTGCAAGCTCGATTACGCCGTTCTGCTGGATATCCTGCCCGATTTCTATCAGCAGACCAGCCAGATGGCCATGATGGAGAAAGTACTGGCCGATCAGCAGTTGGGCAAGGAAAAACTGTTGCTCACCGTGCCGGAGAGCGCCCTGATAGACGCGACCAAGGGGCGGCAGGAGGTCATTCAGCGCTATCTGCGCAATGGCTTCAATCTGGTGCTGGATGGCTACCACAGCGAAAATATTCCGCCGGAAACGGTGAAAGAATACGGATTTCGGTATGTGCGCCCGGCGGTGGATGAGCCGCTGTCGGCGAAGGTCGCCCAGACGATAAAAGATTTGAAAATGCTGGGGCTGACCGTGCTGGGTGCCGGTGCAGACAGCCACGATATCCTCAACTGGCTGACCAATTGCGGCGCAGTGATGTGCAGCGGCACCGTCACGGGAAACGTGACAGAGGAGGATGAAATGATCCGCTACGGGCTCCTGCGGGAGCGGGAGGCATAAGCTATGCCGATGGATCCGAACGACCCTCGGGTGCAGGAATTTATCAAAAATTCCCAGAATGCTCCCGATGCAAAACCCCAAAAGAAAAAGCTGAAACGGGTCAAAGGACCCGATAAGACCATTGAGGCGCCCCATCGGCAGCGCCGGATATTCAAGCGCAAACGGGGCGGCATTGAGCTGACCCGGGAAGAAGTAAAAGAGATCAAAGCCGGGCGAAAGAAGATCCGCAGGGAACTCCGTGCCCGGGGTATCAAGAGCCGACACGAATTTGAAATGACCGCTGTCGGTGTCGGCCTGTATTTCGACAAACGGGAAGGTGGCCTGCTCCACTGGCTGTGGACCCATAAGTTCGGCTCGCTGCTGGGACTGCTGGCGGCGCTGCTGGGGCTGTTGTTCTTCATGTCCGTGGTCACCCAGATGCAGGGACATTTCACCGTAAACCTGTCCGACGGTCTGTTCAAAGAGGGCTTTGTCCTGTCGGAGTCGCCGGAGTTTACAAAGAACACCACCTACCTGTTCGCCACACCGGCGGAGAACATCCCCTGCATTTCCTTCCGCCAGATCGATCTGGATGTAGACCAGACCGATGGCTCCCACAATGGCCTGTACTTCGCCTACACCTTCTACATCCGCAACGAGGGCGAGAATACGCAGGACTACGTCTGGACACTGCACCTCAATTCTGAGAGCAAGAGCCTGTCTTCGGCGGTGTGGGCAATGGTGTTTGAGGATGGGGTCATGCGCTTTTATGCCAAGGCGGACGAGGACGGCAATGCGCAGGCACTCCCGGCCTATGGGGATGATACCCGGGGCTACCCGGATATGCCCTTTGGGGCCTATGCCGCAGAGCCAGAGGCGCAGTACGAGCTGATCGCCAAGCGGGGGGAACGGTCGTTCTACCGGATCGTGCCCTACAATTTTGACAGCGATACCATTGTTGCCCACGGCCAGCAGTCGCAGGTCGCACCCATGGATGTGCATAAGTACACCGTGGTGCTGTGGCTGGAAGGGGACGACCCGGACTGTACCGACGATCTGATCGGCGGCCATGTGGGTCTGGACTTTGGCTTCCGTATGGTCACAGAAGACGCTGAGGACAAAAATGTCTGGCAGAAGCTGTGGGAAGAGCTGAAGTTCTGGGATTGACCCGAAAATGAAAGAACATTCGTATCCAACCTGCCCCGGAGGTGCTCCCCGCGGGGGCGGTGAAGATAACGGCGGCGGCCGAAAAAACGCAAAATCCGAAAGGAGTAACGAAAATGAACGCAAAAAAGAAGAATGGCGAATTCGCCGGTGTGCGCAGAAAGCTGACCGCAGCCGTCGCCATGCTGCTGGTTGCGACCATTATGATGGCTTCCAGTACGTATGCATGGTTCACCCTGTCTACGGCTCCTGAAATCACCGGCATCACCACCAGTGTTGGTGCAAACGGCAACCTGGAAATGGCATTGTCCGGTGGTGCTGGCACTGCGCCCAGCGCATCTGCTGTGGGCGATCAGGGCAATAACCTGACTTGGGGCAACCTTGTCAATCTGTCCGA
The DNA here is from genome assembly GCA_964538475.1 of uncultured Oscillospiraceae bacterium. Classification (GTDB taxonomy): domain Bacteria; phylum Bacillota; class Clostridia; order Oscillospirales; family Oscillospiraceae; genus Faecousia. The sequence goes on from CAZIGE010000016.1 coordinate 7,914, forward strand.
CAATCAATATGGCCTGAACAATATCACCCTGAAACCCTCCCGCCTGAATGTTTCCTCCACAGGGACTGTAAGCACCAACCCCCTGCTGGTCGCACAGTACGGCGCGGACGGCCGTGTGTCCTCTCTGTCCGATGCAACGATGAGCGGTGTCTTCAGCACGGAGCAGAATGGCTTTGTGACAGGCGATACGAGCAACGCTTACGGCGTGCGTGGTCTGGGTCAGTCCACCAACATGACTGAGATGGAACTGGCACGCTACACCGCTTTGATCGCTGTTGAAAATAACATCAGCGCTGCAAAGCAGGCCGCCAACGAGTCCATCACGCTCTATGGTAACACTTTGGCACAGATGGCGGTCAGACACGCAATGACGAACGATAGTTCCGATGTGTACACCGAGGCAGAAGTGCAAGCGCTGAACAACCTGCTGGCGAAGTTGCGCACTTCCAAGGCGAATATTGAGAAGGCGCTGATCAACTCTCTGGTCGTTCTGTCCGCAAGTAAGGATGTCGGCAGCAAGGAGCTGTATGCCGCAGTTTCTGCCGCAGCCAAGGCTGAGGGCGCAACGCTGACCACTGTTGAAACAGCTGCAACGACTGCGCTGACTGAAAATACTGAATATGCTGCTGCAAAGGCTATCTATGCGTCGATTACCATCCCGGAAGATGTCACTGCTACTGCGGACAATGATGGCGTGGGCACAAACACATGGACTAAAATTGGTTCTACTGTTGATGCAATCGTCAAGGCCGATGGTATCAAACTGAACGGCAAGTCCGTTGAAGAAATCAAGGCGCTGACCGACCTGAACGAATTGATCGCGCTGGCCAACAATGCAACGCTGGAAATGGGCGAAGGCAGCGGTGTTTATTATAACATTGCATCTCTGGTAGGCAATATCGGTGGCACCATCGGCGACTTGCCCGTTAAGTATAACGATACTCCCATCACCATGCATAATGTCTACATGAAGACAACATTCGATGGAACTGCCAAGATGAAGGCGCTGGGCGTCAAGCTGGCTGAGTTGCAGGTGCTGGCCGAGGCAACTACTACCGATACCGTCAAGGTCGTGAACGACCTGTATGGTTTTGCCATTGACCTGTGGTTCCGCACCAATGCTTCCGGCTCCAACCTGCTGTTGCAGACCACTGCAACCAACCGTATCTACTCCACCGGTGGATCTTCTGAGGCCATGGGCGGCGGCAGCACCTATACGTTCACCCTGCCCGGTGACAGCGTTGGTCTGGAAGCTGCAAGAAATCTGGCAGCCTGCATCCATGTGGTGTTTACCGACAGCGAGGGCAACATTAAGGGTGTAGCCGGTCTGGATACCGCAAACGTGACGGAGTCCGCAGCGGACGGCGGCGTGACCCAGTACACCTGCAATCTGGTTATGATGAACTTTACCATTGATAACGTTGCAGCAGAGGGCGCTGATGCGCAGTATAAGCTGACTGTCGGCGAAAAGAAGACCGGTGACAATGCTGCCGTGATTACTTCTTTGAACCAGAATCAGGCGACCCGTATTTCTGCCTATGTCTATCTGGACGGCGATGTGGTTGACAACAGCATGGTCGCTGCCACTACTACCCAGTCCATGACCGGTACGCTGAACCTGCAGTTCGCTTCCGATGCAACGCTGAAGCCCATGGATTACTCCCCCCTGAAGGATCAGACCGTTACGCCTGAAACTTCCAGCGCCACAACACCCAGCTCCAGCGTGGAACCCACCGGTGAATGATCGCCGGAAAAGGGAACTGACGAAAAAATGTGAACAGGGGACTGCCGTTTCGGCGGCAGTCCCACAGGCGGGGGCTGCGCCCGGCGGGGAGCAACGCAGTCCGCAGCCCCCATCCTTCCCTTTGGAAGGAGCCTTGGACGGCTTCTGAACGGAAACCGCCAAAGGGTCTTCCCGAAGACAAAGTATTTCAATCCGTTTCGAATAAACAACTATGCGAAAAAGGAGAAAAGAGTATGAAAAAGACCTATTTCAACCTGCGGCGGAAGCTGATCTCCGCTGCGGCCATGCTGCTGGTGGCGACCATCCTGATGGCCTCGTCTACCTATGCGTGGCTGGTGCTGTCCACCAATCCCGAGGTCACCGGCATTTCCACGCAGGTGGGGGCCAACGGTAGCCTTGAAATGGCGCTGCTGAACGCCCAAAGCTGGCTTGAGCTGGAGCTGCTGGATATGGGCGACATCGATGAGTCCACGCTGGGTGACAGCGGCTACAGCGGCAATAACCTGACATGGGGCAATCTGGTCAATCTGGCCAATGACTATGGCCTGGAAAAGATCGTCCTCAACCCCGCCCGCCTGAACATCAAAAAAGATGGCAATCAAGAAGACGCTGGCTATCTGGTTGCCGCGTCCCTGCTGAAAGCGCCGATCTACGGCGAGGATGGCCGGGTAGTGGGTCTGAATGACAGCGGTGTGGTCAACAAGGTGTACGCCGACGGTGCGTTTTCCGAGGATGGCTACGGTGTCCGCGCCATCGGCACCGCTGCCGATATGAGCATTTTCCAGCGGGGCATGAACAGCGCCAGCAATACCATGTCCACCAGTCGTGCGGCCGCCAGAACACAGGCCAGCACGACCCTCAGCGAGACCGGCGGCGGTCTGGCCAATATCATCGTCAACAAGTATATCAACAGTGTGAACGACTTTACAGTGGATGATGTGAAGCAGATCAGGGAGCTGGCTGTGGGTATGCAGGCGGCCCTGGAAGAAATCGAGCAGGGTCTGCGTGCCGGTTTCGCCGGTTACATCACCACGGAGAAGGTGCTGACCGCTACCAAAGAAAAGACAATAGAAGACGTTTACAATGATGCTCTGGCCGAGATCAACAATCCGGAAGTTTCTCTTTCTACTTTGTTGACCAAGTATCCCAAGATTACCGACCTGATTACGGGTATGAGCGAATACATCTCCACCCTGAACGCAGATAGCACCGCGGTACAGAAGGTCATTACGTTCTGCGATCGCAAGATCACTGCGAACGAAGGCGCAACGTGGGAAAACATCAACAGCGCCATCAGCGGACTGGTCAAGGTGGATAATATGACCGTGGCCGGCAAGACGGTTGCGGAATTGGAAGATTTGATGAAGCAGGGTACTGATGCCGTTGTCGCGGCTGTCATGGCTGGCATAAGCGAGGAAGGCGGCCTGTACATCAACGTGCCCAGCGGCAGTGGCGTGCTGTCCAACATCGCCGATTTTGCCGAGGACTATGAGGCAACGGTGAAGGTAAGTTTGTCTGTCTCCGGCCTGACTTTGGATAACACCCCTGTTGTGATGCGGACGGATTCCTCTGTCAGCCCCGCTTATCTGACCAAGGGCACCAAAGAATTGAAGAACGGCAAGGTTGCCGAAGCTGACGGTAGCCTGTCCATCACCGATTATTTTGGCTATGCCATTGATCTGGCTTTCCGCACCAATGCCGAAAAGGCAAACCTGCTCTTGCAGACCACGCCGGAACAGCGCATTTACGACGCCTCTAAAAACACCAAGACACAGGGCGGCGGCAGCTTTATGAGCTTCCAGTCCAGTGCCAATCTGTCCGCCACGAAGATGGTCAAGCTGATGGGCGGCATCCGGGTGGTGTTCATGGACGGTGAAAACCATGTCATGGCCATCGCCGCGCTGGATACGACGCTGGGCAAGAATGTTTATACTGGCCTGAAGGGCGAGGAGAGAAAAGATGCCAACGGCGACATTGTAGTGACGGACACAACAAAAAGAGATGTGTATAAGCTCTACTACAATGAGGAATCTGGAACTATTACCCGTGAAGCGTATGAAAAACTGTCCGATACCAAAAAGTATCTTTATGAGGGCGTAGAAGGCGAGGAAAAAAAAGACGAAAACGGCGAAGTTATGGTGGAGGAATTGAAAATACCTGTGTATGAGTCCTACTACCTGAACAAGAATCCCGAAAGCAAAAACGCCATCTATCAGAAGTCTGATATTATTACCCGTGAAGCGTATGAAAAACTGCTCGAAAACAGCAATGTGGAATTCAGTGATGGTCAGGTCAGCGCAAAGCTGTATATTTACAGCTTTGAAATGACCCTCAGCACCGCAGACCACAGCAAAGATGATGACTATGTGGAAGGCAAGGAATATCCTACCGGAGGCATTACCCTGCTGGAGCGGCAGGACGATGGTGTCATCATGGCACTGGAACAGGATGTGGCCACCAAGCTGACCGCACTGGTGTATCTGGATGGCAGTGTGGTCAATAACTCCATGGTGGAGGCCAGTGCGGCGCAGTCCATGTCCGGCACACTGAACCTGCAATTCAGCACCGATGTGGCACTGGTGCCCATGGAGATCAACGACCTGATGAAGGAAACGGAGACTACCACCACGGAAACGTCCGATCCGTCCGGGGAAACCCAGACAACAAACTAAGTGACCACAGCAGCAAATAGAAAGGAGCGGCTTGTGTGAAACATCGACTGAATGTCAAAAAAACAGGCCGCAACCTCCTGATTTATCTGTATGTACTGCTACTGCTGCTGACGCTTCTGGTGGCGGCCTCCTACACATGGTTCGGCCTGAGCAGAACGCCAACGGTCAGCGATCTGGAAATGTATGTCAATGCTGCCCCGGGGCTGGAACTGTCTCAGGACTACCTGAGCGACCTGTGGAGCCAGCAGCTGGATTTCCCAACGCTGGTCAACGCCAGCAGCGCTCCGCTGAAACCTGCCACATGGTCGGAAGAGCAGCAATGCTTTCTGGCGGCCAGCTACGGGCTGGATGGCCGGTTGACCGGATGGAGAAAGCTGAGCGATGAGGAAAATGCCAACCGCGATGACGATGACGGCTACTATGTCCGCTGCGTGTTCTACGCCCGGACAGGGCAGGGCGTTACGGTTTCGCTGACACCGGCTGTGCCGATGGAGGATGGAACGGCGGGATCGGGCACGTTCCTGATCGGCTCTCCCAAGTGGAACAGTGAGAAGATCTACCACGAGAATGGCGGCCTTGGCGCAGAACTGGCCATGCGATTTGGGTTTAGAATGACCAAAATGGACGAAAATGGCAACATTCTTGAGCCAAGATCGGAGCTGTACATCTATGAGCCGAACTGCAACAACCATCTGTACGCCGATAATGTTTATAGCCCGACCGAAAGTATTGACGGCACGCAGACGCTGGTGCCGGCCAACCGGCTCATTCTGCAAACAACAACGGCGTGGACAGAAAGCAATCCTGTTCAGCGGGAACAATTGCAGTATTTTATGGGGGAATTTCAAACGGAGACAAAACTGTTTGAACTTCAGCCCGACGAAATAATGAAGATCGAGCTGTATATCTGGCTGGAGGGACAGGATGCGGATTGCATCGGTCAGGTAGATCAGGCTGAGATCCTTGCGAGCATCCAATTTAAAGTCGATCCCAATAATCAGTCCGGCCTGTTGCCGATTTCCTGAACCGGAATGGTTCAGCCCGAAAGGGAATATGCACAGTTGAAGGGAGTAACAAAATGAAAATGTTCAAAAAAAGCGGGACAACTGAGGAACAGACCAGTCAGAAACCCCAGAACGCAGAAACGGAAGAAGTCGTAGAGGAAAATGTGCCCGAGGTGAGCAAAGGACGAAAAATTGCGAACACGGTAATCAATGTGATTCTGGTGGTTGCAATTGTGCTGGCGGCCTTCTGCACCTACACTTCCTATGTGAGCACTTCCGGTCATGGCGTGCCCAGCGTTTTTGGTATATCGATGCTGTCTATTCAGACGGAGTCCATGTACCCGGTGCTGTTGCCCGGCGATCTGATCTTCGATACCCCGGTGAAGGATGCCGAGGATCTGCGTGTGGGCGATATCATCACCTACTGGACCATCATCAACGGTGAACGTGTGCTCAATACTCACCGTATCACCGGCATTTTCGATGGTGGCGATCACCTGATTTTCTCTACCAAAGGTGAAAACAACACATTGGAAGATACCCTGACTGTCCATGAAAAGGAAATCGTCGGCAAGTACGCATTCCGTATTCCCGGCGTTGGCAAGGTCATTGATTATTTGCAGACAAGTACCGGCTTCCTGCTGGTGATCGTAGTTCCTGTGTTTATTTTCTTCCTGTACCACCTGATCCAGTTCTTCCGCGCATTGTTTGAGTATCAGAATGTGAAAAACCGCATCCGCTATGAGCAGGAGCGCGGTCGCACGGAGGATCTGATCGAGGAGCAGAAGAAAAAGCAGGATGAAGAACGCGCAAAAATCGAAGCAGAAATTCGAGAAAAATTGCGTAGAGAATTGCTTGAAAGCATGAAAGCGGAGTCCAAAACCGAGACACCTTCGGCGGAGAATGACCCGCAGGCATAAAAATCCGTCCTGTTGGGATGTGAGGAGAGTTTATGGATCACTTTTTACAGTATTTTTTCCAAGATTTTGGTAGAGTATTCCGGTCGCTGGCAGATGTGTTCAGTTCTTTCTTCAATTTTCTGAATTATCTGCTGAATTTCCCCATGCGCATGGAGATCATATCTGAATACAGCGAGGAATTTGGGAAAAAAGACTGGATCATGCTATTGGTGGCCAATCTGGTGCTGATAGCGGTCATTGTGCTGGCTTTGATCGGGCTTGCAAAACTGCTGCGCCGATTGCTGCGGTTCCGTATCCCTGTCAAGCAGTACGAAGAAATGGAACGTCAGGTGAAAATGCTGCGGCAGGAACTGATTCAGGCGAACTATCAGAAAGACAAATTGCTCAATCGTCTGGTAGCCGATATCGGTATGGATAGCGACAGCGTTCTGAAGGAACTGGGACTGACCGAGGATGAACAGGCGCAGGAGCAGGAAGAAGGATATATGGCCGGAGACCGTAATGGATTGGACTCTCCCTGTATCGATCCCAACGAAAGCCGCTTCTTCCGGCTGACAACGGTGGATAACTACTACAAAACGGAGTATCATGCTCCGGAGTATGATGAGCAGATCACGCTGGAAGAACTGGTGGATCGTTTCCGCCTGTTTGCAGCGAGCCATCTGGGACTGTATTACAGCAAGAATGCCCTGCGTTACTTTATCGCTTCCATGGGGGCCTGCCGGATTATGATCTTGCAGGGTATTTCCGGTACCGGTAAAACCTCTTTGCCATACGCCTTTGGCAAGTTTATTCAGAATGATTCGGCGGTTTGCTCTGTGCAGCCTTCATGGCGTGAACGTTCAGAGCTGTATGGCTATTTTAACGAATTCACCAAAAAATACACGGAGACTGAATTCCTGCGGGCAGTTTACGAGGCAAATTATCGGGACGATCCCCAAATCGTTATTCTGGATGAAATGAACATTGCCCGCGTGGAGTACTACTTTGCGGAGATGCTGTCTATTTTGGAACTTCCCAATGTGGAAGAACAGATCATTGATGTGGTCAATGATGTGTGGGAAAATGATCCCTGCCTGATTAAAGATGGTAAGATCCAGATCCCGACCAACATCTGGTTCGTGGGCACCATTAACAACGATGACTCCACCTTTGCAGTAGCGGATAAGGTCTATGACCGTGCGATTCCCATCGATCTGGACAGCCGTGCGGTAGCCTTTGATGAGGGCGGGGCTGACCCGGTGCACGTGCGCGCAGAACGACTGGAGGAGATGTTCCGGCAGGCCAGAGAAAAATATCCGATCAGTCAGGAAATGCTTGACAAAATCAATGGCCTGAATGAATATCTCATCAAGCACTTCCGCCTGAGCATCGGTAACCGTATTCTGAAGCAGATCAATTTGTTTGTGCCCTGCTACGTTGCCTGCGGCGGTACGGAGTTGGAAGCCGTTGATTTTATGACGCAGGAGAAAGTGCTGCGTAAATTTGAGTCTTTGTCTCTGGGCTTTATGAAGGATGAATTGCAGAAGTTCAATACATATCTGGATCGAACTTTTGGCAAGGATGGTATGCCTCTGTGTAAAGCTTATATAGACAACTTGAGACGTAACAGCTGATAGAAGAAAGGAGCTGCCACCATGGGGGAAAACGCAAAAAAAACGGAAGCAGACGGAGCTACCGTTGACAAAATGTATGAGGCGTACACCCGCAGTGTGATACGTGCGGTGAGCAGCCATGAGTTTTATCGTTTTTTTCTGAGCGCCTGTGCGCAGGGAGAGAATGTTTTTCAGTTTACGAACCGCTATACAAAAAAAGCGGTGGACACCATCTGGGTAGAAAAGCTGGAGGAGGCCGTTCCGGCCTTTGCAGCACTGACCGGTGTGCGTGTGGGCGATCAGTTGGAAAAGGAATACGCCAAGAAAGGCGTTCAGATCGCGCTGAAGGTCGATGAGATCGTAGTGGAAGTTGGACGTGCGAAGAAAATGTCCAATGATGTGGTGCGCCATCTGGCGCATCACAGTGAGCAGGTGGATAATTACGATGTGGAGACCGGTCGGGTCAAGCCAAACCGGCTCATGCAGAAGATTACCGAAGAAACCTTTACCAACTATGAAAATCGTGTGGCGTTCACGGCTTTGGAGCTGGGTTTTCAGACGATTCGCAACCGGCATGAAGCGCTGTTTGGCAGTATGCCGGATGATGTGGGTGCGAAACTGAAGATCCAGTCCGATATGGAGATCGGCATGGAAAATGTCCACATGGATATGTTCATGTCCATTCGCCAGAAAGACGATGTAATGGCTACCGATGCAAAAAATCGCGAAATATTCGACCGGATATCCCGCCTGTATCGGCTTTACAGTATGTTCATGCATACACCTTTCGCAAAAGAACTGCAAACAAGGGAACGAGTGCGGGGACATATCGTAAAAACCAATGTTCTGAAAAAGAACAAAATGTATAAGAAGATATCCGATACGCTGGAATTCTTGTGGAAGTATACGGATGTTGGCTATGCAATGGCTGTTGTGGAGCAGTCCCGTCAGGTGGATGAGACCATGCAAATGCAGCTGTTCAATAATATTTTCTTCAACTATCTGGCGCTGAAGGGATATCTGGAAAACGAAGATGGACGACAGATTCCGGAAACGATGAAGGAACGAAAGCGCACCATCAAACCCAAATTTATTAAGCAGATTATTGAGGAGCTGACAGAGGATTATGACCTGCCGGATGTGGAAGTTCGTAAGGTCTTGATCGAAGAATTGACCAAAGAGCAGCTGATGCATGAAGAGGCGGAAGAACGCCGTCGGCTGGTGGAAGAACAGGCGCGTAAGAAAAAAGAGGAAGAACAGCGCATTCGACAGGAAAAGGCGGCCGAGGCTGAGCGTATTCGTCAGGAAAAGGCGGCTGAGCGGGAGCGTATTCGCCGGGAGAAAGAAGCCCAACGGGAGTTGGAGCGCGTAGAGCGAATTGAACGGGAAGCAGAAGATCGCCGCCGCAGTGGACTGTTCCGTAAGGAAATAGAGGAATTTAAGGACAGACTGGAGAACCAGATGGTTTTCCGACAGGAAAATCTTCGGGAAATGGAAACCCAGAAGGAAGATTTTGCTGACGCAGTTCGGCTTATGGAAGAGGCTGAAGCCAGAAAGCAGGCCGAAACGGAGCGGGAGCGCATCCGTAAGCGGGAACAGCGAGAACAGGCGCGTCGCGAAAAGGAACTGGAAGAAGAACGTATCAAACAGGAAAAGCAGGCAGAAATAGCGCGTATTCAAGCAGAAAAAGAGGAGCAGGAGGCACGTGCCCGAGCGTTGGAGGAACAGCTTCGTCAGGAACAGCTCGAAAAAGATCTGGCACAACTACAGCCGGAGATATGGGAATTGGAGCAGTTCGGTTTCCAGCTGAAGGAGAGGAAGGCATTGCGCGCTCAGGCAGCAGAACAACAAAGAGCGCAGAAGGCTGCATGGCAAGCGGAACGGGTAAGACGGCGAGAGGCGAGAAAATCTGCCGGACAATAAACAAAGGCGAAACCGGAGGTGACCTGTACAGTGAAAAAGCAATATGCAAAGCTGGTTGCAGCGGCACTTACCATCATTATGGCGACTGTGATGGTGGTCACCATTTCCTATGCATGGCTGACCATATCCGAAAGCCCGGCACTCACCGGCATTCAGGTCACCATTGGCGGCGGAATGACCATCCTGCTGGCACCGGATATTACGCAGGAGTTGGAGGATGGGACGGTCGTCCACTATCCAGGAAATTTTTCCAACCGCTTGAACTTTAATCAAGTGGAAAGCTATTCTTATTTGCAGCAGCTGTCCGGACTGTCTCCAGTGTCCACTGTAGACGGAGTGACCTGGGTGCTGCCCACATATTACGATATTTCGGATGAGGCGGTTAGACTGGGCCTTGCAGAGGTGGGAGACCAAAAGCCCATCAGCCAGTTTTTAAGAGAAACAGACCTGGCTCATGCTAATTTGACTTCGGATGAAGATGCGAAACAGGGACATTACATTTATTTGGATTTCTGGGTGGTATCTCCTACAGATGATTACGATCTGCATCTGGCACAGGGCGAGGCAGACGGCGGAAGCTTTCTGGTGGAATTACCGCGTGTGGTGCGGGATGAGCAGGGCAATTATATCCTGCGCGCATCTGCCCAGTCGGCAGCGGCCAGCGCCCGGATTGGATTTCTGACCAACAGTGACGTAACGGGAGATAGTAGCCTGCGGGCTTATGTGAACAGTGAGTATTATTCCGACAGCTTTAAAACGTTGCGGGGTGATTACGAGGGGAACTCAGCATCCAATCGGTTCGTGATCTATGAGCCAAATGGAATGTTGCATCCTCAATCGGGCATGGACGGCGCCTACCTGACTACGTGGCCGTTGGGCGTAGTGGATGGCAGAATATGCCAGTTGAGCGTTGCCGCTGACTGCCTGACGGTGCAGACGAAAAATGAAATGTCGCTGGACAGCAATGGCGTATACGCTATGACGGCTGCATTTCAAAGTGCCCTGTATGAAAAGAATTTTAAAACGCTGGCGCAGGCGGAACGTATTCTCTATAAGGACTACCTGCAGGGACAGCTGGCACAGTATGTAGAAAGAGGACAGTTCGTCAAAAACATGGACAGGCTGGAAACTCTTTTGAATGGAGGAGACGGTATTGTCTTGGCCGATCAGCTGACCGCAGATATACTTTCCACGGCAACGGACGATGTGGTATTGACCCGACTGGAACGGAATGTCCCCCAGAGAATCAGAATGTACATCTGGATAGAGGGGCAGGATGCAGATTGTCTGAACGATGTCGCCGGAGCGCTGTTGGCACTGAATTTAGAACTGGCTGGAAGCAATAGTTGATATGCAGACAGAAAAAGAAAACGAACATAGAACGAGCGGCATCATTGCAAGCGTGGTGCTGATCGTGGCAGTCCTGCTTGCGGCGATCGTCAGTGTTCAGGTGCTGACGAGAGGATATGTGACACTGGCGGGCAATAGCCTGTTTCGGGTGGTCACGGGAAGTATGGAGCCGACCATGCCTGTAGGCACGCTGCTGCTGTGCAGGCAAACACCCATAGAGCAGATCCAGCAGGGAGATATTGTTTGCTATCAGGCCACAGACGAGGCCAGAGCCGGGAAAATCATTACCCACCGGGTCGTGGAGGTTTGTATTGATGCAAATGGAGAAGTCCTGCTGAAAACCAAAGGCGATGCCAATGTGGCTGCCGACAGTGATCTTGTGTCGCAGACCAATCTGATCGGCAGGGTGGCTTGGTTCTCGGGAAAGGATAATGTGGTGAATAAGCTGTTATCTTTTGTTTCAGGAAAAATGGGATTTCTGAGTTGTATTGCCATCCCAATCCTGCTGCTGGGTACGTTGATCCTCAGCGAAAGCGTGAAGAACATCAGGCGAGAGCTTCAAGAGGCGAAGGATATTTTGGAAAATGGCCCCGGGATGCCGGAAGTGGAGATCACCACGGAAGAATACCGGGAAATGTATGAACGGATCCGCGAGGAACTGGTTGAGGAGCTAAAGCATGAGTTATCCGAAGAAGGAGTCAAAACGGAATAAACCCAGCAGCCCTTCCGCCGGACTGAAGCATATCCGCAAAACGGTTCGTAAGCAGGGCCTGCTGGCCATTGCGACCATTTTGCTGACGGTGGTAATGATTTTTGCCATGACGACTGCGTGGTACACCAATGTGGCGCAGACAAACGGCCTGACTTTTCAGACGCAGCAGTGGGGAGCCGGTGACGTGGATATCAAAGTGGAGGAGGCCTCTTTTGAACTGTACCCCGGAGCGGAGGGTGTGGTGCCTTTGACACTGACCAATAAAACTGAGCTGGTCACATCCGTCACCGTCAACGTGATCAGGGACCAGATTCCGGATGAAATGAAAAAACGACTGTTTTTCTATGTGGATGAAACCAGTAATGCCAATGGAGAAACAGTTGACAGAACCTATGTGTCCAGTGGCCGCTGGTCTTATACATACACACTCATGCCCGGAGAGACACTCCACATGGACAGCAGTAGTTACAATGCGGCACCACTGAAATGGACGTGGGTTTACGATATGCTGGGCTATTATGTGGTCGGCACACAACAGGAGGACGGCAGTATAGCGGTCACGGAGTATATCCGACCCATTGAATATGATTTTGAAAATGCCTCTTTTGACAGCAATGGCAAATTGCAGACTGTGAATGGACAAGACGCAGCACTGTTTTTGGCGAAGATCTTCAGCACGGATGGATATTCGAGCGGACAGATCGTGGAGTCGGAAAACGGCTATTATCCGGTGGAAGTGGATCAGGACGGCAATGGCGTGTGGGCCTATCTTTGCAACTATGACGAGATCATAGATGGCATTGCGTATGATACAGACCCTACCATAGTGCCTTTTTCGGTAGAGCTGAAATTCACAGCAAAAAATGAGGCCACAGTGCAACGACAGGTCAGCAATGTAGCGCAGCTGCAAGAGGCGTTGAACAGTCAGGTGGATATCATCCAACTGGAAGAGGATCTGACGTTGACGCAGGGACTGATACTGCAAAGCGGAACCCGGGCGGTGCTGGATATGAATGGGCACAGCATTGACCTGAAGGATATTTCGGCGGATACCGATGGAAAGAAGGTCGCATGGAAAGCAGCGGACGGTGAACTGATCCTGATGAATGGTGCGCTGAAAGGCTCTGGGAGTGGCCATGAAGTCGCAGTGCAGTCCATGGGTGCGCAGGTCAGCCTGCGTGGCGTGACGATTACGAATGTCTACCGCGGAGTGGAGATATTCGACAATTTGTCCACAAAGGATTCTACTGTTCGCCTGACGGATTGCAACATTTTTGCATCCAACATTGGCCTGTTTGTTCAGGGCAATGGTAATGGCTCTGCGGGCCTTACACGTCTGGTGGCGGAAAACTGTAGTATTGACGGTAGCCACAGCGCGGTTTGTGGACAGGGATCTTCCGGTTCCGGCAGTGAGTACTGGGGAACGGATATCCAGTTGATAAACTGCAAACTCAATGCCAGCTTAATGGGCAGCAGCTGGGCGGGAATCTATCACCCCCAGAAAAACAGCAGCCTGACGGTGCTGGGCGGCGAGATCCACGGCTATACCGGTGTGGTGGTCAAAGGCGGCACAGTATCTATCGAAAATGCGATCATCCATGCCTATGGAACAGCGAATGAACCCGCTGCGGCTAATTCCGGCTGGACGGATACCGGCGATGGTGTATATGTGGAAGCGGTTTATCCGTGGAAGGCCTCTGTGGAATTGCGGGGAGATGAGATGATGGTCATCAGTGACTATGGTAAAGCCGTGCAACTGTTTGAGGTCAGTGACGCCGGTCCGGGAACGATATCCATCTCCGGTGCAGGAAGGTACATGAGTGCCGGCACAGACATGGATGTTACAGCGTTCAGAGTCGATTGAAGAACAACAGGGAGGGGCGCAGATGAAAAAGTTTACAGTGGCCGCCTGTCTGCTGCTCCTGTTGCTGCTGCTGGTTGTCGGGGCGACCTTTGCGCACTATGAACGAAGCAGCGGGGAAACGCTGAATTTCACTTATTCCGGTGGACAACAGTCTGCGGTGGGGGTCATTCCCGTGGCTGACTGGAAAGAAAATGCGGATGGCAGAGAGCTGGAATTTGTATTGAAAAACCAAGCCTCAGAGCCTGTAAATGTCCGCATCCGTGTTGTTGCCAGTCTGGGCGCGGGGGATGCACTGGACATGGTGCTGACCATGGACGGGAAAACCTATCAGGCGGAGGCAGAGCCGATTTTGGAGGGCAGTGCTCTGTACAGGCGCTTTGGCGCAGGTTGGGTCTACTATTTCCCGGTCAATGCGCAGATGGATCAGGCGCACTGGCTGCTGGCTAAAGGCGAGACAATGGCGGGCGTTCTGTCAGTCACCGGAATACCGACAGAGGAAAGCCTGCTGCATTTGGAAGTTTTAACGCAATAAAAGGAAAGGAGCTGGAGAAAATGGAACGGAAAAGGAAAGCCTGTTTCGCCCTGTCATTTTTGGTGCTGGGCGGCTGTCTGTCTACGGCCATTTCCTCCAGCTTTGCACATCGGGATAATGTGCAGTATTTGCAGATGGCGCTTCCAACGGTGACGCAGACCTCTACGCTTACCAGTAATTATCTGGTTGTCGGTGGACAGACCATCGTGCTGGAGTGGTCGGAAGCAAGAAAGAAGGAAGAACCATCCACCGATGGGACGGACAATGTTGAGCAAACAAACCCCACAGAGGGTAGTACGGCTCCAACCGAGCCTACGAACCCCACGGAGGGCAGTACGGCTCCAACCGAGCCTACGAACCCCACGGAGGGCTGTGCGGCTTCAACCGAGCCTACGAACCCCACGGAGGGCAGTACGGCTCCAACCGAGCCTACAAACCCCACAGAGGGCAGTACGGCACCAACCGAGCCTACGAACCCCACGGAGGGCGAGACAACGCAGACAGAACCCAATGACCCTTCTCAGAATGAGGAGGGGCAGCTTGGAGAATCGACAGACGAGGATACTAACAAGGGTACCAACGAGGGTACAGCCACAGAGACCACCCCAGCTGGGGACAAAGAAGCACCTGCGGATGATGCTGCCGGCGAAAATGGGGAGACGGCGACAGCCCCCACACCCGGAGAGAGCGAAATTCGTTATATCTATAAGGACATAACGCTGACGGCTCCGCAGAATGCCGTGTCCGGAACACTGAGCGTTTCTTCCGAAAATCTCACAGCTCAGCTGGGGGATGGTAATGGAAGGGAAACAAAATCGGAACTTCAACTGACCATTTCCGCGGGGGAAACGGTGAAGATCCTGCTGATTATCATAGAAGAAAACGCGACCGAGGAGGAGCTTGAACCCGTCGTGGAGCTGGTCTGGACACCGGACGATGGAACGCCGGAGATGAGCGCCACATTCCTGCTGCGGGAGCCTGAGGAAGTGGCTGTGCCCGAAGACCGTACGGATAATTTTGTCCCGGTCAAAGTATCCGGCCAGTGTTCGGAAGAAATGCCGCTTGCGCTGAAATTTACGGACAACTGGGAACTGACGCTCCTCTGGAAAAATGATGAGCAGATTGAAGAAACTGCGGGAAAATTCCCGGCGGGCACACGCTATTACCTGGATGGTAGCTGGACAGTTCTGGCAGAGGCTGGTGTGATCCACTGCAAGGGAGAAGCGGGAAAATATATGCTGCTGGATATTCCCCAATCGCCTGACTCCAATACCCTCTATGCACTCGCAGAAATGTCCGAGGGAGACTACCTCACTTTCGTACAGGAAGTGACCTATGTCAAGCAGCAGGAACGATCTGCGCCCCTTGTTCTGGAAGAGAACGGTAGCCTGACGTTGGAGAACTGGTCCATGCTGAACTATGTGCCCAGTCTTTCCCGGCTGGACAGAGTTGGGACTGGTGTGGATTGGAGCAGCATTTCCAGTGAACAGCTGTCCATCTCACCACAAAACGATTACAACCAGCTTGAAGTGAGGATGGTGCCGGAGGTTCTGCTACCGGCTGGTACTTATCGGCTGGAATTTGTGTGGTACTTCGAGGAAATTGAAGTGAAGCGCACACAGACAGTATTTTACATTCTGTATCCTACCCTGAATGGAGGTGCAACGCCGTGAAGGAAACGACCAAGAGAATTGAAGCCTATAAAGCGGCTCTGCCCGGATTAAAGGAACGACTGGCAGCGGTGGCCCTGCTGCTGGTGATCTCCATGATTATGATGATCGCATCCACCTTTGCATGGGTGACGCTTTCCCGCAGTCCGGAGCTGAATGGCCTGAGCACCAGTATTTCCGGCAACGGCAATCTGGAGATCGCGCTGTCTAACCCTGAGGGCACCATGCCGGGAGAGTTTGATGTGGACGATTCCGTCATAAGAGAAGTGAACGTGTCTTCGTCCAACCTGCAGTGGGGCAATTTGATAAACCTGACGGACAGCAGCTATGGAATTCAGAATATGGTTCTGCGGCCTGCCCAGCTCAACACAGCCAATTTGCTGAGCAGTCCTCTGTGGGGCGCTCAGTATGGAGCAGATGGCCGCGTTGAGACGATGAATTCCAATTTTGCATTTGCCAGTTATGATGGAAATCAGTTCGTTGTTAACAAGGAAGCGCAATATGGCATTCGCGCCATTGCATCCTACACGGCATCGGTGTCCGATACGAAGCAGCAGGAAATCGACCGAATGAATCAAGCCGTGCTGGAAGCCCACAACCATACCAGCCAGTCCTACAGTGAGGTGCGGTCAAAATTTGACGCCTTGGGTTCCATGGTCAGTGTCTATGCACAGGACATCGTAAACAACATAAACCAGAGTGACAAGAAATATTCCGATTTGGGCGGATATCTGGGGGATATGCTGCCCCTGTATGAGACCCTGTATAATGCCATGCTCACCCAGCAGGACAGCTTTGTAGCGCTGAGAAATTTGCAGCTGTACATTGAGGCGAACAACGCTGGACAGGAATTTAAGGAAACAGACATTGTTACATGGGAGGATATTTCCGAAAACGTTTCTCAACATCAGGGCGCGGGGAAACTGACCGGCTTGGAGGAGTACATCAAAGACCTGAAAGCCCTGAAAGCAGATCTGGAACACCTGCAGAAGTACTATCAGGATCGTCAGGCCAATGGAACGCCCTACTACTGGTACACTGGTGGCGATAGTGGCTACCAGATCAGCGATATGATCCAGCGCCTGATCGAGTTCAGCACCATGACGGCAGATTTAGGCAGCGGAGAAGTGGTTCTGTCCCAATTGGGCGGTGATATTGGCAAACTGATAGGTGCCTTGGGTGGCGGCGAGAAGGATGTCTACCTCCACGGCGGAATCATGTACAGATTTGAGCAGTCCTCGGTAAACCCGGACTACCGTCTGAACGGCAAAGCCGCCTGTACCATCAAAATCCAATATGGCTTTTCAGTGACTGTGAAAGGCCGCGCCCAGACCAAGGCCAGCGGTGCCTGCACTTTCCAGAACGACTGGAGCAACACGCAGGGTGTCAAGGTCATCCCCAGCGATGCCGTGGCCGAAGATACCTATGGCATGGCAGTAGACTTCTGGGTACGTTCCAATGCGGAGAGCACCTTCCTGATTTTGGAAGGCGCGATCGCCACGGACATCAACAGTCAGGAAATGCGCTACGATGGCGTGAACCGTGTCTGGGGCTATACAAATACAGATGGCACAGGATTACCGACGCTGGACAGCACCTCTCAGGGCAGCGGCAGCTGCTATATCTTCTATGCGGATACTCCGGAAGATCAGGCGCGTTCTCTGAGCCTGCTGGAAGCAATGAAGGTGGCTTTCGTCAGCGCGGATGGCACACTGTTGGCTACTGCGGAAATGGATACGGAGCATTATGTCGCGGTCAACGGCCGTGTTACCGTGCCCATGGTGCTGGATGAGTCTTCCCTGAAGAAAGTCAACAAAGATGCTGAAGATTCAGAGAAGATCAAGGCGATCTCCCAGCTGACCTATGACGAGGCTCAGCGCATCACCGCCATCATCTATCTGGACGGCACCAGCCTGTCCAATGACGATGTTCTGGCCGCCTCTGAAATTCAGGGTCAGCTGAACATTCAGTTCGGCTCCTCTGAAAACTTGCAGACCATTGGCGACAATGATCTGAAAAATGCGGAGCGGAAGGTGAGCGCAGAACTGGACACGACAGCAGAAGACAAGCTCAACTGCCAATTTGCCTACGAAGACAGAGACGCCAAGCCGCTGAAGGTGACGGTTCTGCTGGACATCGTCGGCACAGATGCAACGGATGTAAGAGGCTTCTTCATGCGCGCCATTACCAGCTCTCAGGGTTCCAGAGAAGCGGAGATGACGTTTACGAAGCTGGGTAATGGCCAGTGGTCGGCGGAATATCAATTCACTGCCCCCGGCACCTATTACCTGCGGGATGTGCAGGTCAATGGTGTCAATTACCATCTGGAAGACCCGATCAAGGTGGAGATCACCGGATTTGGTTTGAAGAATATTTCGTGGTCGGAAAGCGGTGACCATGCACTGATCCGCACCTCGGACGGTACCCACAGTACGAGCATCAAGGTGGAATTCGCCAGCTATGAGACTGCGGCCATGCCCCATGCGGTGCAGGCGCGGTTCGTCCGTAGCGATGGCAATACCATCAACGTCCCGCTGGCCTACAACGGCGGCGGCGAGTGGGTCGGAACAACGACATTCAGCACCTCCGGAACGTATAAGCTGCAATATCTGGTGTATACCGTCCGCAATGACGGAGTGGAGGAGTCGATCTACTATGGCCTGAGCGAGAACTTTGTGAAGACCATTGATCTTTCACTGGGATTGTACGTGGTCGTAACCAATATGTCCGGCCAGGAAACCGTGGACTTTGAAAGCGGCAAGACCTACGAATGGGACGTGCTGGTGGACATTTTCGACAATGCGGGTAACCGGTTGGAGGATTTGGAAAATGTCAGCCTGTGCTATTCCAACAACGGCTCCGTGTCCAATACGGTCTCCGTTGGGCTGACTCCGGAATACAACCAGTATATCGGCACGGTGGTGGTCGATCGCGCAGGACGCTGGATTTTTGGCTATGTACAGATGGAGGGGCAGACCCTGACCAAAGCCACCAGCAGCCCCGTGTTTACCATCATCAGTCCCGACCCGGTCGTGTTTGATGAAAGTTCTGTCAGCAGTTACTACGGCAGGACGCAGTACAGCCCCCTGACCAACGATGCGTTCATGGATGGTATCAAGATCGCCAATTCCGATGCGGCGACCATCAGGGCCATCGTGTACAACAAAGAGAGAAACGAATACCACACTGTGGAAGTGCCCAGCCACTCCAATGATAAGGTGAGTATTTCTCTGCCCAGCTATACCACCGGCAAGGATGCCGATGGCAAGGACATTTATTCCCAGGACGGCACATGGGAGCTGGTGGCGCTGATGCTGACCAACTGCTATGCAGAGGATAAGCAGTTCCACGATGAAACCAACCCGGTGGTGTGGGCCAATCAGGCGCACAAAACCTATTTCGACAGCCTGACGGGGGAGAACGCGGTCAACATTACGGCCTATATGGACTTCTCCAGAATGACCACCACGGTATCCAGCACCCTGAATGTGACCATGGAGCCCGGTAATACTGCGTTGGGCGGTTCGAATTACGAATTCATGCATCAGTTTGCCCTGAAAGACATTGGTATGCAGGTGAAGCTGACGGATGCATCCGGGAACCAAATCCCGGCCAGCGAAGTCCCTGCGACCATCACGCTGAAAGTGCAGTATAGCCCCGACAATGCGGCCAAGTATGGCTACGCAGTCAGCGGTTATGGCTATACGGGCACCATCAGCCTGACCAATGTAGACCCGGAAAACGGCACCTATGTGGTCAGCGATGGACAAAGCGTGTGGCAGTACGTGGGTGAGTACATGGTGCAGAGCCTGACGGTCACCATTGGTGGCCAGACGGTCACCCTCAGCCCCGGTACCAACGGCGTGCCCGCGAAGTATACCGTTACCACCGCCACCTATAACGTTCAGGACATCACGCTGACCGATACCAATCAGGTCATAAAGCAGTTCGGTAAGACCGGTGAGAGTATTTCCGGTACCTTCCTCCAGTCCTACAGCATGGAAGGCACCAATATGAAGCTGTCGCTGGGCACGAAGGATGTGAACGGCAATCAGTTCGTGGCACTGGAAACAAAGGACGTGTCGGCCACGCTGAAGCTGACCCACAAGGGCGGCAACGAGGCGAACGGCGGCTATAGCTTCACGGCCAGCGAGTATCAGAACCTGAGCCTGCCCATGACCAATACCAACGGCGTCTACAAGCCCGGCTCCACCGTGCTGCTGGCCGGTACTTACGGTGTGCAGATCGAATACACCATCGGCGGCATCACCCAGACGGTACCGCTGGATGATATCAGCGTGTATTCCAAAAAGCCGGATGTGACGATGGCATTGGGGAGCGGTACGCCGACTACGGTGACGGCAATCACCGGCGGCGGCCTGTGGTATCAGGAAACCTTCACGGCTAACAATCAAATCTCCAACAACGGCCATTCCGCGTTGCTCTTTGTTGCCGCGATGCCGTCAACATCGGCCGGCTCTCATACCGGTGGTGGCTTCATTGGAATTGGTAGTCACACGAAGAAAGACACCACACAATCCGGTAACCTTGCGGACTATACATTGCCCAAGTTGATGTTCAACCTTACAAATGGCGGTACGACCTGCACGAACTTCACCTTGACGATCCCCAATAACGGAACGAATGCGACCTTCGCTTCGGGAAGCGGGAGCAGTACGGTAGAGCTGGGTAGCATTGAAACAGCCACCATTAAGCAGAAAGCATATTGTAGTGATTGCGGAGCTGACGAGGACTACACATATGCTACGGAGAAAGCAAATGTGATTGGTACGCAGACCATTTCCACCATCACAGCAGTGTGTGGGAATGATACCTATTCAATCAAGCTGGACACACCGCTGTCTATCGTCAATGAGAACAAGGCTGCGCCCAGTGTTTCCTTCGACATGACGGAGAATCCCGGCTTTACTGCACCCACGGGACAGAGCAGCTCCGATGGCTATAAGTTCATATTTACGCTACCCTCTGAACTGAAAACCGCTTCGGGCGTGAACGCTGTCGTTCAGAGCCGCGAGGAGAAGGAGAGCAGCCTCGAAAGCAGCAGCGGCGACCTGAGCAGCAAGCTGCCTTCGCTGAGCAGCATTCTGGACACGGATTGGCAGGATATTGCCGGAACGAGTACGACAAAGAACATCTATACCGAGACTTGTGAAATAAAGAGTAGTATACATTATCATTCTGTGGTAAGCTGGCCCGCAGACTACTACAAACATTATGAGCAGACAAAGTATGATGTGAAAAATGTCCGACAGACGGTATCCTATACGGTGACGGTGGACGGAACAATCACGAACACCAATACGACCTATGTCTACGAGGACACCATCACATTGGAGGCTTGGGTGGTTGACGGCGTGCGTTACGCGCTCGGCGCACAGGTGGAGATTACCGGAAACAGCATTGTTACCCCCGTCTATCGTACCACTTCGAAACTGGTCAAAAAGACGGTGGAGACCAGCACGACGGTGGGCACATTCTCCGCAATATACAGCACAACCTGCGCTGCCGTAATCACAACGCAAAATGGCAGTGCAATTACGGGAGATCTGTCCCATTATTGTGTTAAAAGTGGTAGCTGCAAACAAAACTATCCGGCAAAGGGCAGTGAAGCAGCGGCGAAAGCAGCAGCCGAGGCTGATGCAACGCCCGCTGTGGCAGGCTACACTCTGACTTCGGAGACAGTTACTACCGGAACGGTACGCGACTTTAGCGAATCGCAGTGGGTACAGGATGGTGATGCTGTTATGAACGGCGAGACTACCACAACAACAGTCGTTTATGATGGAGAAGGAAATGTTATCGGCTAAGAAAGGAGCGCTTGCATGAAATACAGAACACGATCGCTCCTGCGGCGGTGGGGGGCGCTGGCAGCAGCTTTGCTGCTGGCCGCCCTGCTGCCCCTGTCGGCGCTGGCACTGGATGGCACCGCCGGGCAGCTCCAGTGGAATCTTTCCGGCGGTGTGCTGACCATCACCGGCCACGGAGAAATCCCCGACTATACCGATGCGTTCATGCCCCCGTGGTACTCCGTGGCAGACGCGGTAACTCAGATCGTGGTGGGGGAGGGCATCACCCGCGTTGGTGATCTGGCCTTCTTCGGCTGCGAAAATGCCCAATCGGCGCTGCTGGGCAGCACCGTCACGGAAATCGGCCAGCGCGCCTTCAAAAACTGCAAAAAACTCAGCCACATCGACCTGCCTACCGGCCTGAAAACCATCGCAGACGCTGCGTTTGAGTCCTGCGAAAGCCTGAAGACCCTTACCCTGCCCGAGGGCTTGCAGTCCATCGGTGCCTATGCCTTCACATGGTCCGGCCTGACCAGCATCACCGTCCCCGCCTCGGTCACCGAACTGGGCGCGGTGGCCTTTGCCTACTGCCGCAGTCTGGTGCGCGTGCGGCTACTCTGTCCGCTGACAAAGTTGCCCGACTGGACGTTCTACGACTGCACCGCGCTGAAAGACCTGCTCCTGCCGGAAGCTACCCAGCAGATCGGTCAGAAGGCGTTGGACGGCTGTGGCCGCTTGAACGCCCTGTACTATGACGGCACGGCACAGCTGATCGAGTCAGGCGAACAGGAGCCTTCCATGGTGACCCGGAAATCCACGGAGGAATACCCGGACACTACCGAAAGCTCCACCGGCGACTGGAACAGCAGCCAGACCATCAAAGTGACGGAAAACGACAGCGTGGTCATCACGGAGACGGTCCGAAGCGACTATTCCTATACCCTCAACGGCGAAAGCGTCAAGTTGGAAGAACTGGAAGACGTGACCATCACGCAGGAGGACGACTTCCGGGTGGACACAAAGCAGTCTACCACCGTATCGGCTACGGTTAAGGATGCATCCGGCTGGGAACAGGCGGTGAGCGCGATCACGCTGGCCGCCGTGCGGAATGAGGATACCCTGCTGGACGCCCGGATCTATTTGCAGGAACCGGTGCTGGCCGGGTCTGATCTGGCACAGCTGGCGCGGAAAAACGCGCAGATCACCATCTCCACCCCCAGCGGCAGCTGTTGGAAGATGGTGGGCACGGATGTGAAGAAAAAGGACTTTGAAGACCGGGACTATGATCTGGATTTCACGGTGGAAAAACTGACCGAAAACGACACCGGCATCAAAGCCAGCACGGTCTACGCCCTGCGCTTTCAGGATGAGATCGTGTTCAATTCCCGGGTGGGTATCCCGGTGATGGTGGCAGACAGCCGCCAGTATGCATCGCTGTACCACCGGGTCGGCCAGGAGCTGAAACTGGTGCAGACGGTCATGGTAGACACGGACGCCAGAGCGTGGTTCGCGCTGGCTGCGGTGGATGAAGAAACGGAATACTACGTGGCCATCAACGCCGAGGGCATAGATGCCGATGACGTTATCATCCCCGATGATCTGCTGGTGGAATACGGCGGCAGCACCCTGATGGATGCGGACGGTATCTCCTACGTCCTGACCGGGCGGCAGTCCTCATGGGGCATGAACTTCGGCTCTGTCACCATGGTGCTGGTGGGCGTGCTTATCGGCAGTGCCGTGGTCATCGGCACCGTTATGTACGCCATGAACCGCCGGAAACTGACCCGGATGAAAAAATCGGCTTAACCTGAAAATAAAACCGGAGCAGGGGATATCTGCTCCGGTTTTGGCGTTCATTCCTCGTTCATGGCGAAGAAGTCTTCCGGGTCGATGGGGTTGCCGCCGCAGGTGACGGCGAAGTGGACGTGATCGCCCAGCGTCAGCTCCACCAGAGCGGAAGTTCCCACATAACCGATGGTCTGTCCCAGCGTGACCTCCTGCCCCACGGCGACCACCACATCCTGACTGAGACTGGAATAGGTGGTCACATAGCCATCGTTGTGGCGGATGACGATGGTGGTGCCCATGGTCTCATCGGAATAGACGGTGTAGACCGTGCCATCGGCAGCGGCACAGACCGCTGTACCGGCGTCGGCGGCGAAGTCCATGCCGTTGTGGGTGCGCCAGTCCCGGGTGGTGGGATTGAAGCACAGGCAGTCCATGGCGTAGTCCATCACCACCTCACCACTGACAGGTTTACCTGTGCGCCATGGCTTTTTGGTCGGCTCCGTG
Source organism: uncultured Oscillospiraceae bacterium (assembly GCA_964538475.1). Lineage (GTDB taxonomy): Bacteria > Bacillota > Clostridia > Oscillospirales > Oscillospiraceae > Faecousia. Next base: position 31,999 of record CAZIGE010000016.1, read on the forward strand.
GGCTTTTCCGTGGGGGGCGTGGACGAGCTGCTGCTGTTGGGGTTGAGCACGTCCACCGTGGGGTCTGGCTCTTCAAGAGAAGGATCGTGGGTGTTGTGGTAATACAGATAGCCGGAGACCCCGATGGCGACTGCGCACAGGATCAGGGCTATGTAGTAGCCCTTACCGGCCAGCTTCTCGCTGAAGAATTTTTTGAATTTGCCGTTACTGTTGTTATTGCTCATGTTATCAAGCACCTCCGAGGAGCAGTATTGCCAGTTATTTGTAAATCAAACCATTTTTTGGATATTTTTTATAAATTCTGGCGGTGGTACCCGCATATTTGGATGCTGTATCGTCCCCTTCATAAAAAATGGACTTTCCCGGGGAAAAGATATTGACATTCGGAAAAAATCGGATATAGTTATACTTGTCAAATTATGACGAAAAAATAAACAGAAACGGGGGAGGATAATGTCTAAGGAACTCATCAGGCTCCGGGATCTGACCATGGAGTTCGACGGGGAGCGTATACTCGACGGCATCAATCTCTATATCAATG
>CAZIGE010000017.1:0-32074 GCA_964538475.1 uncultured Oscillospiraceae bacterium
TCCGTCAAAAATCAAAGATTTTTGCCACCTCCCCTTACACAGGGGAGGCTTTGGTGCGGCGCAGCCCTTACACAGATGGAGGCTTTGGTTGGGTGCGCTACCGGGAAACAGCACTTCTTTGACACGCCGGGCTCCCCCTATGGGGGAGCTGTCATGCGATAGCATGACTGAGAGGGATCTACCGAATATATGCGACTCGAATATTCGGATTTACCGGTTTTTCCCTCTCTGTCACGGCGTTCGCCGTGCCACCTCTCCCAAAGGGAGAGGCAAGGAATTTTTTGACCCGCTCGCCCGAGCCGCCGCCCGACAGGGCGCGGCTCGGGCTTCTTGTTCTCCCGCATCGGAGCGTTCACAAAAAATTCACAAAATGCGGGCGAAAACGCAAATCTTTTGCTTGCATTTTTATGCGACTTATGCTATAACATACTCGTATATCCGAAAAAATCGGCAGGCCGCGTGCGCCTCGGCTCTGCCATCGACTCTCATACAAGGAGGACCACTCCATGAAAAAACTGCTTGCAGGGCTTCTTGCCGCGCTGCTGGTCTTCGGTGCAGCCGTTCCGACCCTTGCGGAAACGCAAACCGAGGGCAGCACAGGCACTGCACCCGCCGCGGAGGAAGGGAACACCATCCGCGTGGATATCGCATGGGAAAAGCTGGAATTTGTTTACAGCGACACCCTGACGACCTATGATCCCGTCTCCCACACAACTACGACCACCCCCCCTGCGTGGACGGCCGATAAAAAGGCCATCACCGTTTCCGCCTCGGGCGACAATTCGGTCGAGGTGGACTTCGGCTTTACCGCGACAGCGGACACGGGCATCGTCGGCACCTTCTACAGCAAAGGCAGCGACGGCAGCTACACTGCCCTCACCGCCGACGAGCAGACGATCGCGCTTTGGCCCGACGACGCAACGCCGACCGCCACGGGCGCGATCTATCTCGGGATTTCCGGCAGCGGGATCACCGAAAACACCGCGCTCGGCAGTGTCTCTGTCGTCATCCGTCAGCTTCCTTTCCGCTATAACGCAGCCACCGAAACCTACACCGTGCGTTCCGCCGAGGGGCTTCTGGCCTGGGGCAAGATCGCAGCCGAGGCAACCGACAAGGACGAGGCGGTGAACCTCGTGCTGGATGCGGACATCACCCTGACGGGGGAGAATAACTGGACACCGCTTGGCGGCATAGAAATACTTGACGACCCGGAACTGCCGCCTTGGGAAAGTACTATTACCCATCGCTTCACCGGAACGATCGACGGCAACGGCCACACCATCACGGGGCTGCACCTCAACGGCCAAATCACCGCGCTGGTCAACTATCTGGGGCCGAACGGCGTGATTCGGAATCTGTCGCTGGCGGATGTTGCTATCACGGGAACGAGCGCAGCCGCCGCCTTTGCGGCCAACTGCGGCGGCACGGTCGAGAACTGCCACGTCCTCTCCGGCACGATCTCGTCCGATTATACAGCGGGCGGCATCGCGGCACGGATCACATACGGCCGGATCATCGGCTGCACGAACGCAGCCGATGTCACCTGCTCAAGCTATGGCGGTGTCGGCGGGATCGTCGGGAACATAAATAACTATGAAGGCACTGCCGTCATCGGCTGCTTCAACAGCGGCACGATCACATGCACCGAAGCCGGAAATCTCTGCCACCAGGGCGGCATTGCGGGAGTAGCGAGGGGAAATGTCGTCGCCTGCGGGAACACGGGAACGCTGGTATGTTCCGCGCTTCCCAAGAATGTGGGCGGCATCGCGGGTTATGCGAGCTACCTGTCCTATCTGTACGGCCTGTGGACGATCGACACAGCGGAATACGACGACGACAGTCAGGTACCCGATCCAAAGAACGGCCTCGGGGAATTCTACCCCGACTATGTAAAGCTGACTGCCTGTTACGCGGGCAGCTGCACGCAAACCGAGATCGATGCCATGAACGCCGCTATCGCCGCCTATAACGAAGGCAAGCAGCCCACCGACGCGACCTACTGCGCGTTTACATGGGAGCTTGACAACGGCGCGCCCGCGCTGAAGCGCGCATCCTGACCGCACCGAAACGGTCAAACTCACAAAAAACAGGTTCTATAAGTTTCTATAAGGAATATTGGGGTCAGGCGATGTGCATACGCCTGACCCCAACATTTATCATAGAACCTTTTTACGGAGAAAGGCATGAATATTTTGTTTAGCGAGTTGACAAAATAAGCGTTCTGTGCGATAATAACGGTACAACACCGTGCCGAAGCGCCCCCGTGCGCGCAGGTCAATATTAAGGAGGCTACCCAAATGAAACGAGTGATATCCGCAGTTCTTGCGCTTGCGCTGCTTCTGGTCTGTATGCCGGTTTTTGGCGCATCGGCCGCAGAGCTTGCAGGCTGGAAGGCTTATGCCGATGATTTCAGCGGCTGGACGGTGCGCGAAGACAGCATCTCCGGCGCGTACGACGAGGTCGTCAGCAGTTATCTGGGCAGAGACTGCCTGACCGATGTGAAAAATTTCGTACTGGAGGCGGATATCCGCGGTGACGCGCAGAGCAGCCCGTATTTGCAGGTGCTGAACAATGTGATCGAGCTGGGCGGCAACGGCGGCAACGGAAATCAGATCTATGTCAAGGTCGCCGACGACAGCAAAGGCTGGATGAATGCCGAGGGCACGAAAGTGCATGTCAAGCTGATGCGGCTCGACGGCGGCGAACTGCTGATCCGCCTGGTCGGTGCGGGCAGCGATACGCCCGCCATTTATTCGGCTGCGGTCCGTTCCAAGGACAACACTGTGAAATTCGGCGTGTACCGCGGGCGCATCACGGTGGAAAATCTGACGGTTCGTGCGCCCGAGGCGGGCGATGCGGAGGATTTCGTCGTGGAAAAACTGACCCCGCCGGATCCGGAAAGCTACAATCAAAATGTAAAGGAACTGTCGGCGGATACCTGCTTTGAATTCGGCGAAGCGGGCGCGTGGACGTGCGGACAGAACGACACGCAGGGGATCTATCTGCGCGCCGCAGCTGCCGATGCGGCGGCCACGGCGGTCTATGTGCGCGAAAAGCTGCCCGTCGGCTGGCAGGTAAACTGCGCGATCACCCCCGCACAGAGCGGGGAAAGTGCCGTCCTACTGCTGGACGCAGACCGCAACGCGCAGGTGCGCGTCGGCGCGGCGTATACGAGCGGGAATGTTCGTCTGTTCGTGCAGACGGCAGACAGCGATACACAGACCGTCCTTGCCGAATTCGCGGTTACCGAGTCGCAGGACAAAACCTTCCATTTCCTGCTGGAACAGGTGCAGAAAACGCAGCTTTCCGTCTCGGTGATCGGGGATGCGGGTTACCAAAGCTGCACCGTCGTTTCGGTTTCGCAGGAGACGATGCAGGCTCTGAGCTTTGCGGGGGTCACGGCGCAGGGTGACGCGGTCGAATTCGAGAATTTCCGCGTCGGCAGCGGTGCCGATGCTACAGACTATGCGGCGCTTGCGAAGCAGACTTACGAAAACCTGATGAAAAACTATCTGGATACGGAAAAAAACCGCCTGTATCAGGTGTTTTGGGGCTATAAAAACGGCGATGTGACCAATACCGGAAAAACGGTCAGCTTCGGCGGCGGCTCCGTCTGGGAAATGGCCGTCATGCTGATGGCGCTGAATACTTACGCCGACACGCTGCCAGAAAGCAGCGACGCGTATCGGGAAGTCGCGCAGATCATCGCAAACAGCGTAAACATGATGATGCAGGTCTATCCCGAGAACATGTTCACGACGGCTGCGGAGACACCGAACTGGGCGATGGACGATGCGGGCTGGAACACCATATTCCTGCTGCTCGGCTACCGTTACAGCAGCTTCCTCGGCAAGGACGACGACGCGGCGCAGTGCCTGCGCTACGCAAAGGCACTGTTCAACAGCTGCTACGACGTGTTCTGGAAAGAGGACGCGGGCGGACTCGTCTATTCCACCACGAACAACGGGGTCGACCTGTACGGCAGCACGACCGCACTGGCGGGATACTTTCTGGATCGGATCGAACCGGACGAGCAGATCCGCGCCCGCTATCTGGACATTTACAACGCCATCGAAACCTATCTGCGCCGCCCGGACGGGCTGTACTGGATCAATTCCGAAGAAGCGCTGACCCGTAATTACGCCGCAAATCCCTACGGGATCGGGGAGGCCGGCTCCGTTACTTATCTGAACGGGAACATCGCCATGACCGTGCTGAACACGCTGCTCGGCCACACGGAACAGGCACAGCAGACCATTTCGGGTATTTTGCGATACGAAACGTATGCAAACGGCGCATTTCTGAACGACCGCGATTCCTGGAACGATACCTTCTTTCTGGGGCTGTTCGTGCGGGTGGTCATGTCCGACGCGACGCTGAACGACGGGCGGCTGGATCGCGCGCTTTCCTCCACGGTCGCCATGATCCTGGAGAACGCCTGTTTTGACGACGGCTACTACGGCGCATCGTGGAGTGGCCCGAAGGAGCCGAGCTCCATGGGCTACACCGAGGAATATCCCGTTGAAGAGCGCAATCGCTGGGGGCGCGGGCTGATAAACGACGGCCTGAACATCGGCTCCACGCCGCAGCAGATCATGACCAGCGCGAGCACGGCACACGTTCTGCTGGCGGCGGCGCTTCATCGGCAGTGCGGCCTGTCCGGCGCGAAGCTGTCCGCGCTGTCGGTCAACGGGCAGCAGCTTTGGCCGGTTTTCAACCCGGATATTTTACACTATGAACTGATCGGGACGGCGGACGGCACCATGACGATCGAATTCACCGCCGACAACGGTGCCGTCGTCACCGCAAACGGAGAAGTCGTGACCGACAGCTTCATCAGCTCCGGTGGGCGTGTGGAGCTGTGCGTCACCTCCGGCGACGGAACGGAAAGCACGACGTATGTCCTGACGCTCGGCGAAGCGCGGCAGACGGGCAGCTACACGATGTATCTGTGCATCGGCGTGATGGTGCTGTGTGCGGTGGCGGTAGGCGTGGCGCTGCTCCCGCGCAGGAAGAAATAAGCGCGCCGCTTCGCGCGAAAGGAGACGCTCGTATGCTGTATATTTTCCAAAAGGGCTTCAATTACTCGCAGGACGGCCCGGGAAACCGCCTTGTTTACCATTTGCAGGGCTGCAATCTGCATTGCCCGTGGTGCGCCAATCCCGAAGGTCTGGCGCAGTGCGGCGGCACGCCCTGCGAAACGCAGGAGCTGGTGGAGGAGGTCATGCGCAGCAGACTGCTGTTTTTTGAGGGCGGCGGCGTGACGCTGACGGGCGGCGAAGTCTGTATGCAGCTTCCCGGCGCGCGGGAACTTCTGACCGAGCTGCACCGCGCGGGGATCCATACCTGCATCGAGACGAACGGGATCTGCGCCGCGCTGCCCACGCTGTTCCCGGTGCTGGATCTGCTTATCATGGATGTGAAGCACTACGACCCCGTGCGGCACAGGCTGTTCACGGGCGCATCCAACGAGCTGACTGTGGCCAATGTGCGCGAGGCTCTGCGGCAGGCGCAGCCGCTGGCGCTGCGCATCCCGCTCATCGGCGGCTTCAACGCGGACGAGGCGGATGCGGCGGGCTTCGTGCGGCTGTTCAGCGAACTCGGTGTTGCGGGCAGGGCGACGGTCGAACTGCTGCCTTATCACGAATACGGGCGGCAGAAATACGAGACGCTGGGGATGCCCTATACCATGGGCGAAAACGCGCATGTAACAAAAGAACAGGTTCAAATGTTTACCGCGCATCTGGAAAATGCGGGGATAACGGTCATTCACACTTAACAGGAGGAACACGGATATGACGCAATTATGGAACACGACGACCCCCGAGCAGCTATCGGAACAGGCGAAAAAACTTTATCGGGAGGAGCGCGAAGCGCACAAGATCCTCAACGGCTGGTTTCTGGCGAAGGAGATCGCCGCCGATGCGGATGAGGCCATGCCCGCTCTGCCTGCGGAACTGCGCGCGGCGGCCGAGTTGGAGGCGATCGTCGAACAGCTGCCTATCGAGATCAGCGAGCACGCCGTTCTGGCAGGCTCTCAGCGGGATGCCTTTGCGGCCAGCTACGCGCTGATCAACCCCGCATTTCGGGTGGAGACGTTCCGCGGATACTGCGATCCGCTGGAGGTCTATGACTATGCAACGCCTACGCAGGATATCCCCGCCGCGCGCATCGCGGCCATGCGGGCGCGCTACGCCGAAACGCCTTATGTCAAAGCGCTCAACGATGTGTACGCAAAATACGACGAATATACCCGCGAAGTGGCATTTTTTGTCGAGCAGGTCACGGGGCACATGATCCCCGATTTCCGCCCCGCTCTGCGCTGCGGCGTGCGTGCGCTGATCAACGGGATCGACGAGAAGCTGAAAAGCGATGCTTTGTGTGCTGCGCAGCGCGATAATCTGCGCGCTATGCAGCGCAGCCTGCAATGCGCCGTTACGCTGGCACACCGCTATGCGGCGCTGGCACACGAGATGCAGGAAAATGCCGCGCCCGCGCGGCGCACCGAGCTGGAGATCATGGAAGAAAATCTGCGCACCGTGCCTGAATTCGGCGCAAAGAGCCTGATGCAGGCCATGCAGTCGTATGTGCTGCTGTGGCAGGTCATGTGCATCGAGCAGGCACCGAACCCGTTCGCGTTTTCCGTCGGCAACGCAGACCGCATCTTCGAGCCGTATCGGGCGATGGAGGGTCTGAGCCGTGCGCAGGCTGCGGCGCTGTTCAAGCATTTCCTGGTGTTTTTCAATGTCGGCGAGCGGAGCTGGGCAATCTCGCAGAATGTGCTGATCTCCGGCCGCGATACGCACGGAAACGATCTGACGAACGAAATGAGCTATGCCATTTTGGACGCGTATTTCGATATGAACCTGCCGCAGCCCATTTTGTCGGTGAAGCTGCATCGGGGCACACCCGAAGAGCTGTATGCGCAGCTCGGACGCTTCTTCTTTACCCCCGGCGTGCTGACGCCTTCGCTGTTCAACGACGATTCCCTGTTGCAGACCCTGCGTGAAAGCGGCGTGGACGAGGAAGACCTGCCCGATTATGCCGTTGCGGGCTGCCAGGAACCGCTTATCATGGGCAAGGACAATGCCAACACCACCAACAGCTGGCTGAATATGGCCAAGGTGCTGGAGCTGACGCTCACCGGCGGAAGATCGGCCATTACCGGCGATGCCATCGGCCCGCAGGATGCGCATGATGCGGCGTATATCCTGCGCAATCTGCGTCCGCTGTTTTACGAAAAGCTTCAGTTCGTCTGCGAAAAAATGGCCGATGCGGCAAACGCCGCATCGCGTGCGCTGTCGCTGCTGCCTGTGCCGTTCCTGAGCTGCTTCGAGGGCGGTTTGGAAACCGGCTACGATGTGCGCGACACCGAGCACCGCGGAACGAAATATAACGGAAGCGGCTGCCTGATCCATGGCCTCTCCGTTGTGGCGGACTCGTTCGTGGCGGTCGATCGACTGCTGGCCGAGCACCCCGAGCAGGCACAGGATCTGATCGACGCGTGCAAATGTAACTTTGAAGGCTACGAGCAGCTGCGCGAATACCTGCGCGCCTGCCCGAAATTCGGCAATAATATCCCGACAGCCGACCGTGAAGCCGCCGAGGTCGCCGCGCGCGTGTCGGACATGGTCGCTTCGCTGAAGAATTATCTGGGCAATCCCTTCTGCCCCGACTGGAGCTCGCCTTCGACACATCTGACCTATGGCTACTGGGTCGGTGCCACCCCCGACGGGCGCGGCGCGCGCGAGCAGATGAACTACGGCATCGACCCGCTGTTCGGCACGGCGGATAACGGACTGGGCTTCCGCACGATCTCGACCATGTGCCTGCCGTTCGAGAAAATGAACGGCGGCTGCGCCTCCCACTTCGGGATCGATCCGAAGTATTTTACCGCCGATACCTGCGAGGGAAAGGGTCTGGATTTCTATCGGCGCGTGCTCAAGCCGCTGTTTTTCAATGAGGAAAACAAAAATCGAGCGCCGTTTTACCTGTATGTGAATGTCACGACGGCGGAAACGCTGCGCAAAGTTCTGGCAGAGCCGGAAAAATACGCCCCGAGCGGCGTGTATATCATGCGCATCCACGGTACGTTCGTCAATTTCCTGGATCTGAGCCCATCCATTCAGGAGGACATTATTTTGCGGCTGGATCCTTCCTCCACCCGCTGCTGAGGGACGTGCGATGAAGCTGCTTGGAATTGACATCGGAACGACCACGATCAGCCTTGTGGTTTTGTGCGACGGTGCGGACATTGCCGTCCGCACGGTGAAAAACGACGCATTTTTGCCTGCCGAAGCGCCGTGGGCGCGTTTGCAGGATCCGTGCAGGATCCGCGACATCGTCCTTACGCAGCTAACACAGCTGCTCGCGCTGCACCCGGACATTCAGGGCATCGGCCTGACGGGACAGATGCACGGCATCGTATATCTGGACGCGAACGGGGAGCCGGTCAGCCCCCTGTACACCTGGCAGGACGGGCGCGGCGATCTGCCCCTGCGCGACGGGGAGACCTGCGTGCAGGCGCTCAGCCGCATAACGGGCTATCCGCTGGCCACAGGCTACGGCCTGGTGACACACTATTATAATTTACAGACGGGAAGCGTGCCGAAAAACGCCGCGGTATTTTCCACGATCCACGATTACATCGCTATGCTGCTGGCAGGGCTGCACAGACCGCAGACGGAAGCGGGCGACGCGGCAAGTCTGGGGCTGTTCGACCTGCAAAACGGGTGCTTTGACATTGCGGCGCTGCGCCGCGCGGGGATCGATCCTGCGCTGTTACCCGCCGTGACGCACACGCCGTACCTCGGTCGCTATGCGGGGCGATATCCCGTCTATACGGCGATCGGGGATAATCAGGCCAGTTTCCTCGGCGCGACCGCCGGAGAGACGGAGGCCATGCTCATCAATGTGGGAACGGGCAGCCAGTTCTCCGTCTACACGCCGCAGGTCATGCAGTGCGAGGGGCTGGAGACGCGGCCGTTTCCGGGCGGAGGATATCTGCTGGTCGGTGCGTCGCTGTGCGGCGGGAACGCCTATGCGCTGCTGGAACGGTTTTTCCGCGCGTGCATCGAGGATATGACCGGGCAGCGCGTGGAAAGCTGCTATGCGGCCATGGATGCACTGCTGTGCCGTGAAAATGCGCCGCAGGCGCTGCCTGTCGTGTCGCCGCTGTTTCAGGGAACGCGGCAGAATCCGACCCTGCGCGGCAGCATCGGCGGCCTGAGCATGGATAATTTCACGCCCGCCGCGCTGACCCGCGCCATGCTGGAGGGGATGACGGCGGAGCTTTACGAAATGTATCGGCGCTATCTTGCCGCAGGCGGAAAGACGGCGAAAATGATCGGCTCGGGGAACGGCCTGCGCAAAAACGCGCATTTGCAGCAGTGCGTGCGCGAAAAATTCGGGCAGGCACTGTTGATGTCCGCCTGTCGGGAGGAAGCGGCAACGGGCGCGGCGCTGTTTGCTGCGCGCTGCGCGAGCGTTTGAGCCGCGTTTCGGCAATGTGGGGGCGCGCTGTCGCCCCCACTCGGATAAAGTTTTCGGAATAGGTGAAAAAATATCAAAAAACGCTTGACAAACCTGCGGTTATGCGCTATAATGCACTGGCGCTTGGACGATTAGCTCAGCTGGCTAGAGCATCCGCTTGACGTGCGGAAGGTCATAGGTTCGAGTCCTATATCGTCCACCAGAAAAAACGGCGATTTTCCGCAGGAAAGTCGTCGTTTCTTTTTTGTTCTTTTCTATCTTCGCTGTTCTCGAAAAATCGTCGTTATGCAAAACAGAAGGATCGCGGTGCCGATCGAGTGTTGCAATACCGTCTGCGCCATGCTATTATTAGGTATGCAAGTGACTGCTTTTTGCATTGCAGACGGGAGGTATTCGATGATCACGCATAAATTGAAAGACAGCGTCCTGCTGATCGCCCCAAACGGAAAATTCGGCATTTGCAGGGCAGACGACCCGCATATTCCGCGGGAACGGATGTTCGGCGACCATCCGAATTTCGATCTCGCGATCCGCGGGGGAAAAAGCCTTATGCTCGGCCGCGATCTGGTCTGCACCGAGGTCGCACCCACGGAGCGGGGGTATCGGTTAACATATCACTGTCGGCAGCACGGGTTGGAGGTAACGACCGAGCTGATGCCCGTTTCGGGAACCGATGTAGTCGTGCAAACGAACCGCGTGAAAAATTTCGGAGCACAGACCGTGCGGCTCACCGGCTTTTCATCCGCCTATCTGGACGGCATCGCTGCATGTTCCGACGAGCCGTGGTATCAAAACGATGGCCTTACCCTGCACATTTGCCGCAGCAAATGGCAGGGCGAGGGGCAATGGCGGCAGTATACGCCCACGCAATTGGGGCTGCATCCCGTGGGGATCCATTCGTTTGAATGCTCGGATGTTGCGATGACATCGATCGGCAGCTGGTCAACGGCGCGCTTTTACCCGCTGGCAATACTGGAAGACAGGCTGCACGGCGCTGCGTGGTTCATGGAGATCGAAGGCTCTCACAACTGGACTATGAAGCTGATTTCTTCGGGCGGATACGAGCATGCCCGCCTGTCGGCCGCAGTCTCCGGCTGCGAGGAAACAAACGGCGGCTGGTATCACGACTTGAAGCCCGACGCGGAATATATCGCCGAACGGGCGTTCTGGGGCATTTGTGCGGGCGGCTTTGAAGCGGCAGTCGGCGATCTGACGACCTTCAAGCGCGCGGACAGTCTGGTTTCGTTTCGGGACAGGCCGCTCCCCGTTGTATTTAACGATTATATGAATTGCCTCTGGTCGCAGCAGGAGCCGGAGCGGATCTACCCTCTCATCGACCGCGCCTGTGAGGTCGGCGCCGAGGTCTTCTGCATAGACGGCGGGTGGTGTGAAAAAGTCAATGGGCGCACAGGCCTCGGAGACTGGCTCCCGAAGCACGAGTATTACGATATGGACGGACTTCGCAAGATCGCGCAATACATCCGAAGCAAAAATATGCTCGCCGGGATCTGGCTCGAACTGGAATCCTGCGATCGGGACGCATTTGGAGTCGGGCTGGAGGAAAATGCGGTCCTGAAGCGCCACGACAGCAAATTCGGCGATGTATTTACATACAATTTCGGCAGTGAAAAAGTGTGCGGCTATCTGACGGAGCGTGTCCGCGCCCTCTACCGTGCGGGCTTCCGATATATCAAAAACGATTATAATCACACGATCGGGGTCGGCGCGACCAACAATTATAACGGGGATTCCGCTGCGGAAGGCGGCATCGTAAATGCAGACCGGTTTTATGCCTTTCTGGACAGCCTGTATGCGAAGTTTCCCGACCTTATCGTGGAAAATTGCAGCAGCGGGGCGATGCGCTGCGACAACAAGATACTTCGCCGCTGTTATTTGCAGAGCACCACGGATCAGGAGCTTTATTTCAACAATCCGTCGATCGTCATGGGGAGCCTTGCGGTCATGCCGCCGGAAAAAGCCGGGATCTGGGCCTTTCCTTATCCGGCAGCGTTCCCCTATGATGCGGAAGGGAGATACACTCCCTTTTCCGCGGATGACGCGTATGCGCAGACTATGGCAGACGGTCGGGAGACTGTATTCAATATGGTAACGGCGATGAGCGGCTATATGTATCTGTCCGGGCGGCTCGATGCCTGCGACGAAAAGAATTTTTCCCTTGTGAAGGAGGGCGTTCGATTTTACAGGGAAATTCGGCGTTACATTCCGCAAAGCCGCCCGATCTATCCGACGGGTATGCTCTCGCTCGAAGAAAAAAAGCCGGCTGCGCTGGCGCTGCTCGCCGGGGACAAGCTTCTGCTGGCCGCATGGAATTTAACGGAGTCGGAAACGGCACTGTCGATCTGTCTTGCACCGCACACGGGTGCGACATCGCAGATCGAAAAAACGTATCCCTCCGACACAGCGTGCACACTTGCGGATCATACGCTGCACGCGCATCTTGCGGCCATGGCCGCGGCGTATTTTGTCATTTCTCTGCAATAGTGGCTGTCCGACGCGCGGGAGCCGATGCCCCCATGCCCCGATGCGGCAGCACCCCACGCCCCCGCGAAAGCGCGGGGGCGTGGGGGGTGTGCAAATCAGAACTTTTTTCCTCCTGTTTTTCGGTTAGCGTACGCTAACCGCCACTTTTTCCAAACTGGGTGTTGCAATTCGGCGAAAGCGCTGGTATAATGGTACTCGGTAAAAATGGGGGCAAGTATGTCCCCCGATCATGCCGACGGCTCGCAAAAAACCGCCTTGCCTGCCGCCGAAAATAAAAAAGGAGTGAAATCCATGTGCTGCTGCAACCATGAAAATGTGGATCTGTCCCTGCTGAAGGACGTGCTGGATCAGTACGCCGACGTAAAGGGCAGCCTCATTTCCATTCTGCAAAAAACTCAGGAGATCTACGGCTATGTCCCCATCGATGCGGTCTACCACATCGCAGAGCGCACCGGTCTGACCCCCGCCAAGATCATGGGCGTTGCCACGTTCTATTCCCAGTTCCGCTTCACCGCGGTGGGCAAGTATCTTATCATGGTCTGTAAGGGTACGGCCTGCTACGTCAACGGCGCGGAGCGGATCATCGAGGCCGTTTCCGAGGAACTCGGCATCGGCAACAACGAAACGACGGCCGACGGATTGTTCAGCCTGAGCATCGTCTCGTGTCTGGGCTGCTGCTCGCTGGCACCCGTGATGATGATCAACGAAGAGACCTACGGCTCTCTGACCCCCGATAAGGTCAGAACCATCCTGCGCAACATTCGGAAAAAGGAGGGCATGTAAATGAAAGCACGGATCGTTGTCGGCGAAGGCTCCTGCGGTCTGGCAGCCGGTGCCGGTGCGGTATACGCCGCGCTGGAGAAGCGTCTTGCGCCCAATTCCCCCGCCGAGCTGGGCATCACGGGCTGTATCGGTATCTGCTATCTGGAGCCGATCGTGGATGTGTACGCCCCGGACGGCACACTGTATCGCTGCGTTAAGGTCAAGCCCGAACATGCCGAGCAGATCGTTTCCGCCGTGGAGCGGGAGGATTATGCGGCGCTTTCCGAGCTGGTCATCCGCGACGAGGATGCGCAGTTCCTGTCCAAGCAGACGCGTATCGCCCTGCGGCACTGCGGTATCATCGACCCCGAAAGCATCGATGATTACATGGCAGCCGACGGCTATAAGGCGCTGGACAAGGTGCTCAAGACCATGACCCCCGAAGAAGTCATCGAGCAGATCAAGATCTCCGGCCTTGGCGGCCGCGGCGGCGCGGGCTTCCCCACTTGGTTCAAGTGGAATGCCGCCCGTCAGTCTGCCGGGGAAGAAAAATACCTCATCTGCAACGCCGACGAAGGCGACCCCGGCGCGTTCATGGATCGCGCCGTGATCGAGTCCGACCCGCACAGCCTGATCGAAGGCATGCTGATCGGCGCATATGCCATCGGCGCGCAGGAGGCCATCGTGTATGTCCGCGCCGAATATCCGCTGGCGATCGTCCGCCTGCAAAACGCCATCCGTCAGGCAGAGGCGCGCGGCATCCTGGGCGAAAACATCCTGGGCAGCGGCTTCAGCTGCAAGATGCGCATCAAGGCGGGCGCGGGCGCGTTCGTCTGCGGTGAGGAAACGGCCCTGATCGAGTCGCTGGAAGGCTCGCGCGGCATGCCCCGCCTGAAGCCCCCGTTCCCGGCACAGGCCGGTTACTGGCTCAAGCCCTCCAACATCAACAATGTTGAGACGTTCGCCAACATCACATGGATCATCAACAACGGCGGCGAAGCCTTTGCCGCCATGGGTACGGAAAATTCCAAGGGCACGAAGGTCTTTGCCGTCACCGGTAAGGTCAAGCGCTCCGGCCTTGTGGAGATTCCCATGGGCAAGACGCTGCGCGACGTGATCTTCGACATTGCCGGCGGCATCCGCGACGGCCACGAGTTCAAGGCCGTGCAGCTGGGCGGCCCGTCCGGCGGCTGCATCCCCGCGCACCTGCTGGATACCGTGATCGATTACCGCGCGCTGGGTGCGACCGGCGCGATCATGGGCTCGGGCGGTATGGTCGTCATGGATGAGACGACCTGCATGGTCGGCATCGCCAAGTTCTTCCTGGAATTCACGACGCGCGAATCCTGCGGCAAGTGTGTCCATTGCCGTATCGGCACGAAGCGCCTGAGCGAGATCCTGGATCGCATCGTCAAGGGCGAGGGCAAAGAGGGCGATATCGAGTTGCTCGAAGAGCTGTGCCCCACCATCAAAGACGGCGCGCTGTGCGGCCTCGGCCAGACCGCGCCCAACCCCGTGCTGACCACCATCCGCTACTTCCGCAACGAATACGAGGCGCACATCCGCGACAAGAAGTGCCCCGCGAAGGAGTGCCCCGCACTGCTGACCTACTCCATCGACCCCGAGAAGTGCATCGGCTGCTCCCTGTGCTCCAAAAAGTGCCCCGTGGGTGCGATCACCGGCGAGCTGAAGAAGACCTATGCCATTGATCCCAACGTTTGCATCCGCTGCGGCTCCTGCATCCATTCCTGCCGTCAGGGCGCTGTGATCGTGGAATAAGGAGGAACATAAGATGAGCGAAATCAAAATTATCATCAACGGCGTCGAATGCGTCGGCCAAAAGGGGCAGACCATTCTGGAGATCGCCGAGCACAACGGCATTTTCATCCCGACGCTGTGCCATCTGGCTTCCGTGAAGCATTACGGCGCGTGTGGCGTGTGCGTGGTCGAGGGCAAGAATATGCCCAAGCTGATGCGCGCGTGCTCCACGCTGGCTTCCGACGGCATGGAGATCAATACCGAGTCCGTGCGCGTCGTGCAGGCGCGCAAGATCGCGCTGGAGCTGCTCATGAGCGACCACGACGGCGACTGCAAGGGCCCGTGCTCCCTGAATTGTCCCGCGCACACCGATGTGCAGGGGTATGTCAAGCAGATCGCGCTGGGCGACGATCACAAGGCCGTGCAGATCATCAAGGACAAGATCCCCCTGCCCGCGTCCATCGGCCGCGTCTGCCCCCATCCGTGTGAGGACAAGTGCCGCCGCCAATATGTCGAGCAGCCGCTGTCCATCGCTTACTTAAAGGCGTTCGCCGCCGATAACGACCGCAATTCCGATGCCCCCTATCGCCCCGAGGTCGCTGCCGCGACCGGCAAGCGCGTGGCGATCGTCGGCGGCGGCCCTGCCGGTCTGTCTGCGGCGTATCAGCTGGCGGTGAAGGGTCATGCCGTCACCGTGCTGGATATGATGCCCGAAATGGGCGGTATGCTCCGCTACGGTATCCCCGAATATCGCCTGCCGAAGGCCGTTCTGGCCGACGAAGTAGCCGCCATCGCCGCGCTGGGCGTGGAGATGAAGAACAACGTCAACGTAGGCAAGGATGTGACGCTGGACGAGCTGCGCGCGCAGTATGACGCCGTGCTGGTCGCCGTCGGCGCGTGGAAGTCCACCTCCGTCGGCTGTGAGGGCGATAAGCTGCAGGGCGTTCTGGGCGGTATCGATCTGCTGCGCGAGGTCAATCTGGGCAAGCGTCCCGACCTCGGCAAAAATGTCGCCGTCGTCGGCGGCGGCAATGTGGCCATGGATGCCTGCCGCACCGCCGTGCGTCTGGGCGCACAGAATGTGTATGTCATCTACCGCCGCACCCGCGCCGAGGCACCTGCCGAAGATCTGGAGATCGAAGAGGCGCTGGAAGAGGGCGTGACCTTCAAGTGGCTGACCAACCCCGCCGAGATCATCGGCGAAAACGGCAAGGTCACGCAGATCAAGCTTCAGGTCATGCAGCTCGGAGAGCCGGACGCGTCCGGTCGCCGCAGCCCCGTGCCGGTAGAGGGCAAGTTCGAGATCCTGGATGTGGATACCGTGATCTCTGCCATCGGCCAGCGCTGCGCGCTCAGCGGGTTCGAAGCACTGACGCAGACCCGCAAGGGCACCATCGAGGCAAGTGAAAATAATTGCACCACCAATCTGGAAGGTGTATTTGCCGCCGGTGACGCGACCAATCGCGGCCCGAGCATTGCGGTGCGTGCCATCGGCGAGGCCAATGATGCCGCCGTGGCGATCGACGCTTACCTCAACGGCAAGGATATGACCATCCGCACGCCCTATTATTCGCAGCGTAAGATCACGGAGGCCGACTTCGCCGACCGCGAAAAGCTCCCCCGCGCGGAAATGTCCTGCAAGGACCCCGCCGTTCGCAAAGGCAATTTCGATGCCGTCATCAACGGCTTTACCGACGAGCAGGCGCGCGCGGAGGCTGCCCGCTGCCTGGAGTGCGGCTGCCATGATTTCAGCGACTGCAAGCTGGTGCATCACGCCAACCTGTATGAGATCCACCCCGAACGCTTCGCCGGTGCCAAGCGCCACCACGGCAGCGAAAAGAAGCTCGTGACCATCGAGCGCGACGAGGGTAAGTGCATCCTGTGCGGCCTGTGCGTGCGCGTATGCGACGAGGTCGCAGGTGAGGGGCTTCTGGGTCTGGTCGGCCGCGGCTTCGGCACGGTCATCAAGCCCGAATTCCGCGACAGCGAGAAGATCGCAAAGTGCGCGGATTGTCTGGCATGTGCCAATGCCTGCCCCACCGGCGCGCTGAAGATCCTGAAATAATTCCTGTTCTGTATGGCAGATCGGGGTCGGGCAATGCCCGACCCCGATTTCCGTCTGTCATGGAGTTCTGCTTTTCGGTTTTGCAGCAAGCCAAAGTCAGGGAGGCTTGGCCGCTCATTTGGCGCAAGCCTCTCGCCCCCCGCCAAAGCCTCCTCAGATTGTAAAGAAACGACGATCTTCTTGCGAAAATCGTCGTTTCTTTTTGTGAGTGGACGATAAAAAAGATATTTTTTGCAGTTTGTGCTAGAGATTTGAACCTCTGCGTAGCGAAGCACTTTTCTCTCTTCTCTTTTATCTCTTCTCCGGAAAAGTCGCACGGAAGATTTAGAGAAAAGGGAAGATCGAAAAGAGAAGAACGAAAAGAACAAAAAGAAAAAGCCGCTTACGCGACTTTTCTTTCTGGTACGCTTTAGGAGAGTACGGGCGAACTCGGTGGGGGCGATATCGGGGGTGACGGGTTCGGCGGGAGGATCGGACGGTGCGAAGTCGGACGGCACGAAGTCGGATGGTGCGGAGCCGGACGGTGCGGAGTCGGATGGTACGAAGTCTGAGGCCGGGGGATCATAAGAGAAGGCACTTTTCTCGCCGCAATAATAGTCGATGCGGATCCGATCGTCCCACAGGTAGACTTCACGGACGAAGGTATTGAGGATCACAGCCCGGAATTTCCTATCGGCAACATTCCCGTCGCGGAAGGACTCCAGAAAATAGATGATGCGTTCTTTTTCCAACGGGCGGTGGACGGCTTTCGCGACGGCCAGCGATTTTTCCAGCATGGCGGCCTGATCCTCCAGCTCCAGCAGGCGGGTGCGTGTGGTGGCGGTGACGATCCCCTGCTCGATCGCGGCGACGATGTTTCTCGCCGCCTTTCTGGTGGCGGCGAGCTCACGCTGCATGGCGACGATCTCAGAGTCGCGGCCGGCTTTCCGACGGTACGCGATCACGTTCTCCGCGATCCACTCGATCACATCGTCGCGCAGGATATAGTCACGGGTCAGCTCGGCGATGCGCTGCTCGATCTCATCCTTTTTTACGTTATGCTTTTTGCAGCCGCTGCCGTTGCGGCGGCCGTTGCAGGCGTAATAGTGATACAGCGTGCCGCTTTTCCCGGTGCCGGAAGCGCCGACCATATAGGATCCGCAATACCCGCAGCGGAGCTTCCCGGTAAGCAGATAATCGGCATTGCTCTGCCGTTTCGCCTGCGATGCTTTTCGAACCTTCAATTTTTCCTGCACAGCCCAAAACGCCTCCTTTTCGATGATGGCCGGGATCCCGTTTTCCTTTACGACCCCGGAATTGTGATACGTTCCGATGTAGTTGTCGTTGCGCAACAGACGGTGAAAGCTGTTTTTGTTCCACATGCCTCCGTAGCCCGTGCGGATGCCGCGTGCGTTCAAGTCGGCGGCGATGGCGGCAAATGTTTCGCCGCTCAGGTAACGGCTGTAGATCTCGCGCACGACGGCGGCGGCAGGCTCGTCGACGGCGTAGAATCCGTTGACATTCTTATACCCGAGCGGCAGACGGCCGTTGACCCTGCAATTGGCAGCATTGTCGGCCATGCCGCGGCGGATATCCTCTGCCATGTTTTCGGAATAGAACTGGTTCACGTTCATCATCGTGCGCAGGGCAAAGCGGCCTGCGGCAGTGTTGCCGAATTCCTCCTTCGCATACATGGTGCGGATGCCGTAGGAGTCCAGCTTGCTTTCGTAGCTCAGGGCGTTGAGCATGTTGCGGGCGATGCGGTTCGACTTGTAGGCGACGACCACCTGAAATTTCCGCTTTTCCGCGTCGCGCATCATACGCTGAAAGGCGGTGCGCTGATCGGTGCGGCCGCTGACGGCCTTGTCCGCGTACACTTCGATGATATCGATATCGTTCGCCTGCGCAAACGCGGTGCATTCTTCGACCTGCTGCTCGATGCTTTCTTCGCGCTGGCTGTGCGAACTGAAGCGGGCGTAGATCACGCCGATGACGGTGGCGGGCTGCGCCCCGGGGCGCGCGGATGGCATAACAGATCAGCTCCTTTCGGCGGGGATCAGTCTATATTGCGATTGGTGCCGTAGTAGATGCGGCCCGATTTCAGGATCTTGCGGTAGCCGCAGCCGAGTGCCATTGCGGGATTTGGGTGGATACAGTGCTTCGCGTTGCTGCAAGCCTCAAAGCGCGAGCAGCAATCAAACTCCTTAGGAAGCGCGTCGATCACAGCGTCCAACACGGAAGAAAGGAACGGAGTAAATTGCTCCATACAGTCTGGGTCGGGGACGAAGGCGTAGTTGGTAAAGCCGTCAGAGTGGCTACTGCCTGTGATAAGAGCGACTAAATCGTCGGGGCACAGATGCGCATATACATCGGATACGCCGAAATAACGGTCGTTGCCGCGGTAGCAGATGCGGAAAACGAGCGCTTCCGACAGCACATTCCCGCTTTGGGTCGGATCGAATTTTCGGCAGAAAACGGACGAACAACCCGTGCCGCCTCTGATAACAAGCGCATTTTCGGGGGCGTTGTTGCCCTGCAACACGGCACGCAACGCAGGCAGCAGGTAGCCGAAAACTTCCGCTTCACTCGGGGACGGAGCCGCACTGTCGGCAACGTTTTGTCCGACACAAAGTCGGTACAGTTGCGCCGTTGCCTCGAGATCGGCCATGGCGCGATGGGAGACGGAGCCGCCGAGGTCGAGCTCCTTGCTCAAAAATTCCAGCTTATACTGTGGCTTCCCCGGGTAAACCTTCTTGGCGAGTTCCAAGGTATCGATCAGACGATCCGCTCTGATCTCACAGTCCAGCTGCGCGCGGAGGAACGGTGCGTCGAAGGTTTTGATGTTATGGCCGACGAGCGGCAGATCGCCAATGAATGCGAGAAAATCCGGCTTGATCCGGTCAATGGTGGGGGCAGCGTCGACCTCAAGCTGCGTGATGCCGGTCAGGTTCACAATACGGGTACGCAGCGTGCGAAGCGGATTGATAAGCGTGCAGAATTCATCGACCTTTTCACCGTTGCGGAACTTGATCGCGGCGATCTCGATGATCCTTTCTTCATCGCGCTTAAAGCCGGTAGTCTCAATATCCAGCACGACATATTCGGACGGAGGCGCGGAGCTGCCTGCGTCCAGCTCTGACTCGATGTAGGCAGGACGATCAGGTGTGACGGAACATTCGGCCGAAAGCTGCGGAAGGCAAGCAATTCGCTCGTTTACGCAGGTAGCACGCCAAGCCTCTTCGTGTTTTCTAAAAGTCAGGCATGCCCACAACAGTGAATTGATAGTATCAACGTCACGGTCACATGGCTCAAGGCCAAGCGCGGAACACAGGTAAGGAAGGCTGCGGCCGGACAGTCCTGGATAAACTTGCTGAATCATCCGAGAAACATCCAGAATTGCGCCGGGAATGAAATGATCGTTTATGTAGCCTAGGGAAAATATACAGGAGGGAGCATATTGAAACACAGGCAGATCGCCGATCGCGCCTTGGATTTCGCCACGAATATCCGGGGAAGAAACGGGAAAACCGAAAACGGATTCAGCGGTGCCATAGCGGTAGGTTGCAATTGTGACGGTGTCAGCTGCGAAACGGAAATCCGCAATTGCGTAATGCGATAGTATATCCGCGAATACAGTGCCACGAGGAAGCGGCTGACGCGCATTTGGCTGGAGATCGACCAGAAAATCACTGTGCATCGAAGTAATCACACCATCCGATTCGATCACTGCCCAATCTTCTAAATCGGCTTCGCGGCCAAGAATGCGGCAAGGCTTCGGTGGGCCGGAATGGCCATTGGGAATCATGACAGAACACAGCTCGGTGGCGGACTTTCCAAGAAGTCCCCATTTCCGGTAGTACGCCAGAGCCTCCTGCTGATCTTTAAAAGGGATCCACTTTCGTTTCAGCGGTACCATGTGCTTGCCTTCTTTCTGTGCAATTTTTATTATGCAAACAAATCAAAAAAAGCGCCTTCTGATAATATTGATATTTCGAAGCCGCTCAAAAGCAACGATTCAGCTTTCTGCATTTTCTTCGTTTTCCCATTTTTGACAGAGGATGCAAACTCAAAAGAACCAATAACCAGATAGTTTGTTTTCTTTGTTATGGAATCGTCGGGGATGCCACCGAGGTTAAGGACAAACTGAAATGCATCCTTGCGAGTCATTTTAGAGAGCGTGCCGGTGAAAACGACAACCTTGCCGAAAATCGGATTGGTGTCGTCAATATCGTCATTGGTTGCGGACATTTCGGCAAGGAGCTGGGAATAGTTTTTAAAGGATGCCGGGCGCTTCTTGTGCTTGCGGAACCGATTGCAAAAATCATACTCGGTTTCACGCCCAAGGATCGCGGAACGCATGACTTCATAGCATTGCGCAGTGACGATACAATCGGCCTCGGCGCGGTGCGCTTGGGGCTGTGATATCTTGCACGCGGCGGCAACGTCGGAAAGACGATGATGCGCCAACTCGGGGAAAAACTTCCTTGCGATACGGAGCGTGTCGATATAATCATTAGAAAAAGCGTGCCCAATGTGATACTTAAAGCTATCGTACAGAAAGTTGACATCAAAGTTTACGTTGTGCCCGATCAACACTGAATCGCCGATAAAGTCGCGCAGAGCGGGAAGAATGTCATCCGGGGAGGGAGCAACTGCAAGCATGTCGTTTGTGATTCCGGTCAAATTGGTAATGAAACTGTTAACGTAGAAAGTATTACCTTCAAGATCCACGCACTGACAGGGTTGCACGAGCGTTGAAAAACAATCCACACGTTGGCCGTCGGAGTAGCGAATGGCACATACCTCGATGATATCGCAGAAATCAAAATCAAGGCCGGTCGTCTCCGTGTCGATTACGACATAGTCGGTGGGCAAAGCGATGATGCTTTTGCCTTTCTCGGAGCGTATTGTGCGAAGCTGCTCGCTGACAAATTCAATAGCGGTTTCAGACGCATCCATAGTTTTACCTCCTGCTATTTTATCACGCCGGTAAAAGCGATTGCCTTTCCGAGAATACGAACGGTGTTCATTTCTTCATGCCAGAAGACGAGCGGCTTGTACATCGGGTTTTCCGGCATGAGCGCGATGTGATCGGGAAAGAGGCGCACGCGCTTGAGCGTGGCTTCGCCGTCCTCAGTCAGGACGGCGGCGATCTCACCGTCGTTGACAGCGTCCTGTCGACGGATATATACAATGTCGCCGTCGTAAATACGCGCGTTGATCATGCTGTCACCTTTACAGGTCAGGGCGAAATCTGCGAAGATGTGCTTCGGCATGTCGACATAGTCCTCGATATGCTCCTCGGCAAGGATCGGTGCGCCGCAGGCAATGGAGCCGAGCAAAGGAATAGTATGCATACTTGAGACGAGATTTGTCAAGGGGTGTTTCTGCAAAAAAATTATTTCTATAAATCTATACAGCGAAAGATATGGTGGCACATTATGCTCAAAGCATTTTTTGAGCATACGGTGCGGTAAGGAGTGGTATGTCCAATGCGCCGGTCGCAACCCGGCAGATTGCTACTGCGCGCCGTGGACGGGCTATACCGACACCGCAGAGATCGCCATAGAGATTTGGAACAGGAGGTATCCGAATGAAAATCCTAAAACCCGGCAAGGTTGAGCAACGGAAGTTTGTGTGCGCTGACTGTGGGTGCGTGTTTGTGGCACACGAAAACGATAAAGCTTATTTCAGGCTTATAGAAAATGCAGCTGTACGCTGCCCGACTTGCGGAACATCTCGGCGCTGGGACTGCGGCGAACCCTACGAAGAACCCACGCCCACGCAGACGGACAGGGAGAGGCTGATTGAGGTTCTGCATAAGCACTGGGCGATGGACGATGAATTTGCTGATCGTGTCGCTTATACGCTTATCGCCCACGGCGTGACTTTTCGGGAGGGGTGAGTATGGCAAAGGAAATCTGCGAAGATTGCGGAACGGTTTTTACACCAAAGACCCATAAAGCATTTATTTGCCCTGCTTGCCACAAAAAACGGTTGAGCCGTTATGCAAAAGAACGGAAACTGAACGAAATCGGAACAAAAGCGTATTCTGATCAGCAGGCTTTACGGCGGGCGGAACAGAATAAACGAAAAAAGGAGAAAACGGTATGAAAGAACTGACGGAAATCGGCGTGATCGGCGAAGAAATGGACAATGCGCTGGCGGAAATGCTCGAAGACGAGGAACGGCTGGAGACCCTGACGACGGAGATCAAAACGATCCAGCGCCAGACACAGCAGATCGTTCTGACGCAGGCGGCGGAGATCGGCCGTCGCCTGAAGGAGATCAAAAGCATCCTGCCGCACGGGAAGTGGGGCGAATATATCCGGCGGGAGCTGGACTATTCGCAATCGACGGCCAATAATCTGATGCGCGTTTATGAGCAGCTCGGAACACAGCAGGACAGCCTGTTCGGCGGCGGGACGGAAACGCTCGGCGATCTGAGCTATACGAAGGTGCTGCGGCTGCTGACCCTGCCGGAACAGGAGCGGGAGGAATTCGTGGAGGCGCACGACGTGAAAAGCATGAGCACGCGGGAGCTGGAGCAGGCGCTGAAGGAGCGCGAAGCGGAAAAGGCGGCGCTGGCCTCGGACATGGCGATCGAGCGTGCGGGCAGACTGACGGCGGAGAACGCCGCCGAGGCGGCGCGCAGGAAACAGGCGGCGCTGGAAAAAAAGCTGAAGGAACTGGAAGACGGGCTTGCGGAGGCCGGCCGGAAGAAGGCCGAAGCGGAAAAAGCGCTGGAGGCAGCGAAAAACGATCCGCAGATCCCGGAAAGCGTGATGCGGCAACTGCGGGAAGAAACGCAGCTGGAAGCGAGCAGGCAGGCCGAACAGTCGCTGCGTGAGGCACAGGCCGCGACCCGGCTCGAACTGGATGCGGCACTGCGCCGCGCAGAGGAAGCGGAGCGAAAGGCATTACAGGCTGACCCGGATATTGCCCGCGCGAGCGTGTATCTGGCAGGTGTGCAGGAACAGTTCGCGCAGCTGTGCAAGTGCATCGGGCAGCTGTCGCGTGCAGGCCAGCCGGAAAAGGCGAAAAAGCTGGCGGAAAATGTGCGCCAAAAGCTGATCGGCGGCATGTCGGCACAGCTCGCACGGCTGGAACTGTGAGGCGCGCGGCGATGAAGATCGGAGAACGCTACAGCGTCATTCCCGCGTTCGCGGGCGACACGGTGAAAACAGCGCCGCAGGTCGGGCGCGTGGTCTATGTACACCCGCGCGGGCGGTATGCGGTGCTGGAATTTGACGGCGTATTCGGCTGCCCGCGCGAGGGCTTCGCCGCAATGGAACTGCCGCCCGAGAAACGGTGCGGGAAAAGAAAGGAGTAAGACGGATGAAGATCACAAAGAAAGGGATCCGCACGTTCGCGGCGGGGCAGTTCGGGATATGGGTAGACGCGAGGAAACGTCTGCCGGAAGTTCCCGGAGAGTACATCGTACACATCATGCATGCGGAGATAAGCACGGTGCTGCAGTATCTCGGCTGCCGCCTGAACGGTGAGGCCGCCTGGTGCGACAGCGACGGCGTGCGATACGGTATTACGCACTGGATGAAGCTCCCTGAACCGCCCGATGCCGAAGAGGAAAACCGGCTGTGAGAATCTATAAATGCATCACGCCGCTGAAGCTTCGCGTGCGCGGCGCGGCGAAGGAGATCGATCTGACGCCGGGGATGATGTTCACCGCCGAGGATACGGCCGGGCACAACGGCGTGACTGTGCTGGAGGGGATATTCGCACCACGCGTCGCCGTGACGGCGCTGACGCTGAAAAACTGCTTCGAAGAACTGACCGCGCAGGCGCGCGGATAGAAAAATAATGCAGCCGGTCGGTGCTGCGCTGTGTCCCCCGGGAAGCCCCCGGGGGATATGCCGGAGCTTGCGATACGGAAGGAGGGGGCAAAATGGCCACGACGATGTTACGCCGCATCGACAGCGGTGCGGTGTGTGAAAAACTCGTATACAATGTGCCGGAGGGCGTGCGGCTGCCGAAGCGATTCGACCCCGAAAAAGTGAAGCGGGAGCGCTTCGAAACGCAGCGGGAATATGATGATTTTAAGGAAGGGATCGCGCGGCGCAACCATGCGCGGCGCTTTAACGCAGCATTTTCACCGGATGCACTGTACAGCACGCTGACATTTGATAACGAGTGGGAGATACATACATTCGAAGAAGCGAAGCAGGTACGCCGCTGCTGGACGGGGGCGCTGAAACGGAAGTTCCCCGATGCCGTGATCTTTCTGTACATGGGGCGCGGGAAAGCGACGCAGCGCATCCATTTTCATATGGTGTCGACGGGGATCCCGGCGGAATTTATCGCGGAAAAATGGAAATACGGCACGGTACTGCGCGTGGAACATCTGCGCGCACACAACTGGTACGATGGGCGCGACCGCGGGCAGGACTACACGGGGCTGGCGAACTATCTGTTTGACCACTGGACACCGGAGGTCGGCGGGCATCACTGCTTCATGACGCGCAATGCGCCGAAGCCGCAGACCGAAGAGCCGAAGGAAGTCAGGGTGCGCGGCGGCTACTCCGATAAGCGGCCGCCGAAAGCCCCGAAGGGCTATGCACCGGTGGAAATTACGAAAAATCAATACGGGTACTGGCGCTTCGTATACGTTCGAACGCCGCCTGACGGCCTGCACGGGAGCAGGCGAAAAAAGCCCGGGCATGACCCGGCGGCTGAAGCCTTGTAAATGTGTAAAGTTTCAGACCAAAAAGGAGGGAAAAGCGATGGGGCGGAAAAGCGCTATGCCGCAGGACGTTCGCGCGGCATGCCTGGCCTGCGTACGGGGGTATCGCCGACGCAGGCTGGCATATATGGAACGACGGGCGCAGATCATGGGAGGCAGTGCCGATCATGTGGTCAGTGTGCCGGATCGGCATGACCCGGGCGATGCGGACAAGGCCATCGGCGTGGTGATGCCGAGAAGCTCGTCCGCATCCAGGACGACGGAAGACATCGCCCTGCGCCTGCAAAAGCTGGAGCAGTCGGCGGAAACGCGAAGAATGCGGGCAGTGGAATATGCGCGCGATCAAATCGGACGGGATCTGCCACACGAGCAGCGGGAAGCGCTGACGGCGGCGATCTTCAAGAGCTGCATCGACGGCAGGCGCTGGCCGTTCGAACGGCTGGGCGTGGAGGGCATGGAGCGATCGTGCTTTTACGATCGGCGTGCGAAATTCCTGGAAGACATCGCAATTTCCCTTGAAATGCTGTGAAGTGCGGACTGTGCAACGGAATTGTGTGCTATTTTATTAGCATCAAAGCTATGGACGGAGAGAAAAAGCATGTCGGATGCGTTTTATGCGTGGCTGTGCGGGCTGATCGCGGCCGGGAATGTGCATCCGTTTTACACCTCGGGGCCGTGGATCGCGGTCGCGGGCGAAGTGCGGCGGCTGGATCGTAACGAATGCCAAATCTGCAAAGAGCACGGCAGATACCGGCGGGCAAATCTTGTGCATCACGAGATGCATTTGAGGGAGCATCCGCGCCTGGCGCTGGATATCTGGTACACGGACACCGATGGAGTCCGGCACCGTAATCTGCGGTGCGTATGCAAGCAGTGCCACGAGGAAGTCTGCCACCCCGGGCGGCTGAAGAAAATTCGGTCGCATCGGGCGGCGCTGACCTGCGAACGATGGGACTGATACCCCCCTTCGAAAAAAACGGGCATTCCCTTGCGAGCCTTACTCATTATGGGGGGCAGGCCTGGGGGGAGGGACGCGGGCGCGCGTGAAGGGAGGGGGGTAAGCCCGGAAAGATAACCGCAGGGGCGAAGGCAGAGGATGACAGCAGGGGCAGCCACAGGGGCAAAGGCAGAGGATGACAGCGGGGAGAAGTGCGGAGGATAAACGTATGGGGTAAACGCAGGGGGTGAACGCGTGAACGAGGGGATCGTAGCCGGAGAGGAAATGCTGTATCGGCAGCATAGCGGAAAGCAGGCCGAAAAGCCGGGCGGGCAGCCGGGCGAAAAGCGGAAAAAGCAGTGGAACAAGACAAAAGCATATCGCCGACTGCGCGAGCAGATGGAAAGCGACCTGAAACAGGCCGCGCTTTTTAATGCCTTCTTTCTGGAGAAGGTGGAGCGGTACATGAGCCTGTGGGTACAGGCCAGAGAGCTGGAGGACGACCTGCAGGAACGCGGCATCCGCGTGCGGTATCAGAACGGGACGCAGCGCGGGGAAACGGAAAACAAGAGCCTCGACCGGCTGATGAAGGTCTATGACCGCATGGATGAGCTGCACAGGCAGCTCGGTTATCAGGAGCAGGTAAAGGCGGGCAGAGCCGCGGCGGCACGCGCGGCCGAAAGAGGAGAAGACGATGAACTGTGAGATCGATCCGCGCGTAGAGGCGTTTATGCTCGACGTGGAGGAAGGGCGACAGGAGGCAAACCGCGACGTGGCGGCGCTGATCGTCCATGTACGGCAATGCTTCGCGACGGAAGACATCTACACGGATAGCGAACAGCTGACGAAATACCTCGGGATGCAGAAATATTTCCCGTTCGACCTGCTGCCGTGGGAAGTGTTCGTGCTCGGGCTGTGGTGCTGCACGTACTACGCAGGCACGCACAAACCGAGATGGCCGAATGCGTTCGCCATGGTCGGCCGCGGCGCAGGGAAAGACGGATTGATCGCATTCACAAGCGCTTGCGCGGTCAGCCCCTATAATCCCGTGCCGCGCTATGACGTGGACATCTGCGCGAACAACGAAGAACAGGCCGTGCGGCCGATGCTGGACTTCATTGACGTGCTGGAAACACCGAAATTCGAGGCAAAGCTCGCCGGGCATTACTACCACACGAAAGAGATCGTACGCGGGAAGAAAAACAAAGGCCGCATCAAAGGACACACCAACAACCCGAAAGGGCGCGACGGCCTGCGCAGCGGCATGGTGATCTTCAACGAGGTGCACCAATACGAAAACTACGAGAATATCACCGTATTCACGACCGGCATGGGCAAGGTGGCCGAGCCGCGCGTGGGGTATTTCACCTCGAACGGCGAAGTATCGGACGGCCCGCTGGATGACGCGCTGGAGACGGCGGAAGCCGTGTTGCACGGCAATGCGGATGACAACGGTACGCTGTATTTCATCTGCCGGCTGGACGACGCGAAGGAAGTCCACGACGAAAAGATGTGGGAAAAGGCAAATCCGTCGCTGCCGTGGTTCGACACGTTGCGCGACGAGATTCGCAAGGAATATGCCTCGTGGCGGGATAAACCGGATCAGAACAGCAGCTTCCTGACCAAGCGCTTTGGCCTGCGCAGCGGGCAGAAGGAGATCATGGTGACGAGCTATGAGAAGATCCGCGCGACGAACAGACCGCTCCCCGATCTCGACGGGCGCAAATGCGTGGCGGGGCTGGACTACGCGGAGCTGAGCGACTGGGCGGCGATCGTGCTGCACTTCCGCATCGGCACGATGCGCTATGATATCAGCCACGCGTGGATCTGCAAAAACTCGCGGACGCTGCACCGCGTCCGCGCCCCGTGGCAGAAATGGGTGGAGGACGGGCAGTGCACGCTGGTGGACGATGTGAGCATCCACCCGGATCTGCTGGCACAGTATCTGCGCGAGCAGATGAAGAAATACCAGATACGCAAGCTGGCCATGGACGGCTACCGCTGGACGCTGGTATCGGAGAGCCTGCGAAAGGCAGGCTTTGACGCGAAGGACAAAAGCCGCGTGAAGCTGGTGCGGCCGACGGACATCATGCAGATCGAGCCGGTGATCCAGGAATGTTTCGACCGTGAACAGTTCTGCTGGGGTGATACGCCGCACCTGCGCTGGGCAGTGAATAATACCAAGCGCATACGATCTTCGCGGCGCATCGGCGTGGACACAGGCAATTTTATTTATGCGAAGATCGAAGCAAGATCGCGAAAGACAGACCCATGGATGGCACTGGTGGCGGCCATGACGGTGGAGGACGAGCTGGGCACGGGAGAAGCGCCCACGATCCCGCCCGTGACCGCCGTAGGATTTTAACGGGAGGGACAGAAAATGGCAATATCATTCCTGCGCTGGCTGACGGCGGGGAAAAAGGCCGGGAAAACGGAGACGATCGAGATCGGGCAGCTGCGCGCGGCGGCACAGGAGCTGGCGGCGCGCACGATGGCATATGATGCGTGCGTCAATCTGATCGCGAGCCTGATCGGAAGATGCGAATTTCGCACGATGCGCGACGGCGAGCCGATCCGCGCGGCGGAGTATTACATGCTCAATTACGAGCCGAACGCCAACCAGAGCAGCAGCGCGTTCTGGCATGAGGTGATCGATAAGCTGTGCCGCGAAAACGAAGCACTGATCATCTCGACGACCGACCGGAAAGGGCGGGAAATGCTGGCCGTGGCGGACAGCTGGGAGCGCCCGCTGAAATATCCGGCCAAAGCGCGCGAATACAAAGGCGTGACCGTCGGCGAAGTGAGCTACCGAAAGACGTTCCACGAAAACGAGGTGCTGCACCTGCAGCTGCACGCGAGCGGCGTGCAGGCGGCGCTGGATGCGATGGCGACGACCTATGAAACACTGCTCTCGGCCGCGCAGAAATACTACGCCCGCAGCCGCGGCGTGCGGATGAAAGTGAAGGTCAATCAGATCGCATCGGGCGAAGAGGACTTCGCCGTGAAATTCAAGGCGCTGATGGACGCACAGGTCAAGCCGTTCGTCGGCGCGGACAGCGGCGTGCTGCCGGAGTTCGACGGGTACGAATATTCCCAATTCGGCGCGGGCGGCAGCGACGGCGTAAAAAACGACTCGCGCGAGATCAGAAGCATGATCGACGATGTGTTCACATTCACGGCGCGGTGCTTCGGCATCTGCCCTGTCCTGCTGACAGGCGATGTGGCCGACAGCAAGGACGCGATGGAACGGACACTGACGATGTGCATCGACCCGCTGTGCGAGCAGATCGAGGAAGAGCTGACCCGCAAGCGATACGGGTTTGAGGCATGGCAGGCGGGAAACTACATCAGGATCGATACCTCGGCGCTGATCCACTTCGACATGTTTGCAAATGCCGCGAGCGTGGAGAAGCTGATCGGCTCGGGTGCGTTCAGCATAAACGATGTCCTGGACGCGGCGGGGCTGCCGCGCATCGAAAAGGCGTGGGCGAGCAGGCATTATCTGACGCTCAACATCGGCGCGCTGGAAGCGGCTGCGGAAAACGGCGGAGAGGAGGGAAAGCGGAATGAAACGGATGTGGGAACTGAAGCAGGCGGCTGACAACGTCCCGGAGCTGTATATCTACGGCGACGTGGAGGGTGACGGATACGGCTGGTTCGGGGAAACGATCGAGAGCGAGACGAGCGCGAAGCATCTGCGCGAGGCGCTGGCCGGGCACCCGGACGCGCCGGAGCTGCGCATCTACATCAACAGCTACGGCGGGAGCGTGTTCGAAGGCACGGCGATCTACAACCGGCTGCGCAGGCACCCGGCGAAAAAGACGGTGTACATCGACGGCTTCGCGTGCTCGATCGCGTCGGTGATCGCGATGGCGGGCGACGAGATCGTGATGCCGCCGAACACGCTGATGATGATCCACAACATGAGCATGGCGGCATGGGGCACGGCCTCCCAGCTGCGCAAGGCGGCGGACGACCTGAACGTGATCAACATGGCGGGGCGCGCGGCCTATCTGGAACGAGCGGGCGGAAAGCTGGACGAGGAAACACTTGTGCAGATGATGGATGCGGAAACATGGCTGACGGCACAGCAGTGCGTAGCATACGGCCTTGCCGACCGCATCGCGGAAAAGAACGCGGACATGAGACAGGCACGGGAAATTCTGGAAAAGGTCGACCCGGCGCGCGTGCATATGCCGCGGGAGCTGGCCGCACGGCTGGCTCGGGAAAAACGGGAAAATCGGGACGAAAACCCGATCAAAAAAATGTTTTGCTGAAAGGAGCAGAAAAAATGAGATCGAATGATTTGCAAATGACCAACAAGGAGACCATCCGCGACGCGATGCAGAGCGCCATCCGCGCGGGCGACACGGACGAATTTTATCGCCAGTTCGACGAGATGCTCGGCGTGATTGCCGACGAGGTGCAGCAGCGCTATGAAAACCGCTTCAACGAGCAGGCGGAAGAAATGGATCGGCGCATTCTGACCGCACGCGGCGTGCGGCAACTGACCTCGGCCGAAAAGGGCTACTACGAGAAGGTGATCGCCGCGATGCGCAGCGCCGACCCGCGCCAGGCACTGGCGAGCCCCGAGATCGTGATGCCCGAAACGGTGATCGACAGCGTATTCGAAGATCTGCGCGAAAATCATCCGCTGCTGAGCAGGATCAACTTCACCGCGACCGGCGGCGCGATCAGGATGCTGATGAACACGAACGGCAAGCAGACCGCGGCGTGGGGCAAGCTGACCGCCGAGATCGTGAAGGAGCTGACGGGCGGTTTCAAAGAAGTCGATGTGACGCTGTGCAAGCTGAGCGCATTCCTGCCGCTGAGCAAGGCGATGCTGGATCTGGGCCCTGCCTACCTCGACAAGTTCGTGCGCGAAGCGCTGTATGAAGCGATCGCGAACGGACTGGAGTACGGGATCGTGGCCGGCACGGGCAAGGAAATGCCGATCGGCATGATCCGCAAAGTCGGCGAGAATGTGACCGTGACGGGCGGCGAGTACCCGCAGAAGAAAGCCGTGCAGCTCAACGAGATCAACCCCGACACGATCGGCAACCTGCTGGGCATGCTGGCCGTGGATGAAAACGGCAAGACGCGCCCGGTGCATGACGTGATCCTGATCGTGAACTATCAGGATTACTACACGAAAGTGATGCCCGCGACGACCCTGCTTGCCGCGGACGGCAGCTACCGCAACGATGTGATGCCGTATCCGATGAGCATCGTGCAGTCCGGCGCGGTGGAGCCGGGCGAGGCGGTGATCGGCCTTGCGTATCGCTACTTCGCGGCGGCGGGCACCGAGAAGGGCGGCCGGATCGAGTACAGCGACCAGTACCGTTTCCTGGAAGACGAGCGGGTATACCTGATCAAGCTGTACGCCAACGGCCTGCCGAAGGACGACAACGCCTTTATTCCGCTGGACATCTCGAATTTGCAGCCGGCAAGCCTGCACGTGACGAGCGTGGATGCGGCGGCGGCCTCGACGGTCGCGACGCTGAGCGCGCTGCAGATCGGCGCGTGCACGCTGACCCCTGCCTTTGACGCGGGCACGCTGAGCTATACGGCGACGACCGAGAACGCGGGCAATGTGATCCGCGCGCAGGCCTCCGACGCGGCGGCTGAGGTCGCGGTCGAGGTCAACGGCAAGGCCGTCGAGAACGGGCGCAAGGCCGAGTGGAAGACCGGCGAGAACACCGTGAAGATCACCGTGACCGCCGAGGATGAGACGACCACGAAGACCTACAGCGTGACCGTGAGCAAGTCGTGATGACGACCGCACAGGAACGGGCTCGGGCGCTGCTCGCGGACGTGAACAACTATCTTGATCGCACATGGGAAGACGAGGCCGGGGATCGGAAGATCCTCGGCCTGA
>CAZIGE010000018.1:0-30989 GCA_964538475.1 uncultured Oscillospiraceae bacterium
ACGGGAAACGGCGTGACTTCCGTCACGCCGCCCCCTGAAAACCAATGGTTTTCAAAGATTTTCAATTTTACTGTTTTACGAACACCCGACAATATTCGGGGCGTGACTTTTGTTGCATTTACGCGAAACGGGTCGTATACTGAAACAGATCGGAAAGAAATGAGGTGTTCCATATGAACACATGCCTGACATCGAAAGAAACACTGGCCGCCCTGCGCGCGGAATATGACCAATGGAAGCAGCGCGGCCTTCACCTGAATATGGCGCGGGGGAAGCCGTCGGCGCAGCAGCTGGATGCGGTCGGCGATCTGCTCGACGTGCTGACCGACCCGCACTCGTGCATCTCGGATGGGATCGACGCGCGAAACTACGGAGAGCTGTGCGGTCTGCCCTGCGCGCGTGCCTACTGGGCAGATGTGCTGGGCTGCACGAGCGCGCAGACCTTCGTCGGCGGCGCTTCCAGTCTGACGCTGATGTACGATGTGATCAGCAAAGCCTATACCCATGGCCTGCCGGACAGCCCGCGCCCGTGGTGCAGGGAGGAAACGGTCAAATTCCTCTGCCCGTCGCCGGGGTACGACCGCCACTTCCGCATCACGCAGTCGTTCGGCGCGGAGCTGCTGTGCGTACCCATGACGCCCGATGGGCCCGACATGGACACGGTCGAGCGGCTGATCCGCGATCCGCAGGTCAAGGGGATCTGGTGCGTGCCGAAGTATGCCAATCCGACCGGTGTGACCTATTCCGAGGAAACGGTGCACCGCCTCGCGGCGTTGCGCCCGGCTGCCCCTGATTTCGTCCTTATGTGGGACAATGCCTACTGCCTGCATGAATTTACGGGCGATTTCGTGCCGTTTGCGGATATCCTGAGCCTCTGCGCCGCAGCGGGAAATGCGAATATGGTATTTGAATTCGCCTCTACCTCCAAGATCACGTTCCCGGGAAGCGGCATCTCCGTGATGGCATCTTCCGAAGAAAACATCGCCTATATGACAAAGCTGCTCGGTGTGCAGATGATCTCGTATGACAAGGTCAACCAGCTGCGCCATGTGCGCTATCTGCGCGACCGCGCGCATACGCTGGAGATCATGCAGCGCCACGCCGCTGTGCTTGCGCCCAAATTCCGTGCGGTTCGGCAGATCCTGCACGAGGAATTGTCCGATCTCGCGATCGCCACCTGGAGCGACCCCAAAGGCGGCTACTTCGTCAGCCTGGATGCCATGCCGGGCACGGCGCGGCGCACCCTGCAGCTGTGCGAGCAGGCGGGCCTGACCATGACACCCGCAGGGGCTACCTTCCCGTATGGCGTGGATCCCGACGACAGCAATATCCGCATTGCACCCAGCTTTCCGCCGCTTGAGGAGCTGTGCAGTGCAATGCGATTGTTCTGCCTGTGCCTGAAAATCGCCGCCGGCGAGAAGTTCCGGTGCGGCGGCACGATGCTCGACTAAACAAAAACCGCCACGGCCGATCCACAAATCAGCCGTGGCGTGTTTTATGCTCAGCCCATTTTCAGCAGGATCCCGACTACGGCAGAGATGCCGATGAATACGATCGGATGCCAGTTTCGTGTTTTTTTGACCCGATTGGTCAGAAACCACAGCACCAGCGCCAGCGCAACGCCGATCCAGCTGATCCCGTGCAGCAGATCGCCCGCAGCAAGCTGCTCCCGATGCACCAGATTGGCGATCACGACGCTTGCACCCGCTGCGGCGATCAAACCGGTCGAAGCGGGGCGCAGGCCGTAAAACGCGTGCTCCACGTATTTGTTGTTGCGGAAATTTTTCAGCAGCGACGCGATGATCACGATCACGATCACCGACGGCGCTACAAGCCCGACGGTGGCCGTCACCGCACCGAGCAGGGCAGTGAGTATGCCGCCGTGCTTCATGCCCGTGATATATCCGACATAGGTCGCCATGTTCACGCCGATCGGGCCGGGCGTAGACTCGCCCACGGCGATCATATTCACAAGATCGGTGTGCGTGAACCAGCCCGTTTTATCCGAAAGCTTGTACAGGAACGGAATGGTGGCCGTGCCGCCGCCGATGGCGAACAGGCCCGTCTGGAAAAATTCCCAGAAAAGCTGCAAATAGATCATTTTCCCTTTTCCTCCAAACCCTTCAGGATCAGACCCGCCGCTGCCGCAAGCACGACGAAAACAGCGGGGCTGACATCAAACAGCGCATCCAGAACGAGGCTTCCCGCGGCGACCGCCAGAAAGATCACCAGCGTCGCTTTGTCCACGACGGATTTTTTGAACAGCTTGACCACGGCGTTCGCGATCAGGATGCATACACATACCCGAATGCCGCCGAACGCATCCTGTACCCACGAAACATGCGAAAATGCCTCGATCACACCGGCCAGCAGGCTGATGATGACGAGAGAGGGGAATACAACGCCCAGCGTCGCGAAGATCGCGCCGGGGATCCCCTTGTGTTTGTGCCCGACAAAGGTCGCGGTATTCACCGCGATCACGCCCGGGGTGCATTGCCCGATGGCAAAATAATCCGTAAGTTCCTCCTCCGTCGCCCAATGCTTGTTATCCACGACCTCGCGCTGCAGGATGGGCAGCATGGCGTATCCGCCGCCGAAGGTCATGACGCCGACCTTGGCGAAGGTCAGAAAAAGCTCCAGCAGTTGCTTCATGACTTGTCCTCCGTTATGGGGCATTGCCCCTGTTTTGTCAGTTCGGCCGATATGCGGGAAAACGCGGCGGCCTTTGCGCTCCGCTTGCCGCTCACGGCGCGGGATACCCCGCCAGCAGAGAAACAAGCGTGCAGAGCATCGTGCACAGGAAGCTCAGCGTCATCCAGATGCTGCGCTGACGCAGCAGCTCGCGGTTTTGCCGAAGCACCCACAGACCGAACAGCGCGACGGCGAAAATAAGCGTCGCCGCGAGGATCTTCGCGAGCGTCGTGCCGTTTGCGGACATGACCAGAAACAAGATGAACAGCCCGAGCATGACGACGATCAGCACGGACAGAAACTTTTCCAGATCCCGATAGCGGTCGTGACCCGTTTCCATATTGCATACCTCCCGAATGTTTTTACGAATTATAGCATAGTTTGCCGAAAATAGCAAGACTCTTGTATTTTTCGCACTTTCCGCCGCGGGACACTTGCGTAATCGGAAAATAAATGGTATACTGTCGAAGTATTCTTGTTTGATCGGGGTATAATCCGTTATGTCAGAACCGCAATACCGTCTGGAGGGGATCGTCCGCACCGCGAACGACGCGATGGAGGATTTCGAAGGGCCGCTGGACGTGATCTTTCTGCTGCTGAGTAAAAATAAAATCGAAATTCAGGATGTTTCCATCACCGCGATCCTGGAACAGTATCTTGCGTATCTGGACGAAAGAAAGCGCATGGACATGGAGATCGCCAGTGAATTTATCACCATGGCCTCCCACCTGATGCTCATAAAAACAAAAATGCTCCTTTCCGCCGCCGAGGCCGCCGAGGCGGAAAGCGAGCTGGAAGTTCTGCGTCGCTCGCTGGCCGAACGGCAGCGCCGCGAGGCGATGGAACAGATCCGTTTCGCGATCGCGTTTCTGGAGCCGCGCAACGAGATCGGTCGCTGCGTCTTCACGAAGGAGCCGGAGCCGCTTCGCCGCGACCGTACCTATCGCTATCGGCATTCGGTGCAGGATCTGATGCAGACGCTTGAGGCGATCGCCGAGCGCAGCAGCAAATCCCTGCCTCTGCCCCCGTCGCAGTTTCGGGGCATCGTCGGCAAGGAGCCGTATCCCGTTTCCCGAAAAACGGGCGAGCTGCTGCGCCGCCTGCTCCTGCGCGGCTACGAACGGCTCAAATCGCTTTTTCACGGCAATCGCTCCCGCTCGGAGGTGGTAGCCACCTTTATTTCCATTCTGGAAATGTGCAAAAATCATACCGTCTTACTGGATAACGAGGACGATTGCGAAGATCCGATCGTCCGCCTGGCGGAAAATCGGGAAAGGGAGGAACGCATACATGGAGCAGACGCAGTTACAGCGGGCAATTGAAGCGATCCTGTTTGCGGCGGGGGAGCGCATGGAGATCAGCCGCCTCAGCGCCGTTTTGGAGGTCGACCCATCCGAGATCTGCGCAGCTGCCGATGCACTGGCGGATGAACTCGCTTTTGCCCGCCGCGGGATCCGCATCCTTCGACTGGAGGACGGGTATCAGATGGTTTCATCGGGCGAAATGGCCGATCACGTCACAAAAGCGCTGGAAACCAGAAAACCGCCCAGACTTTCGGCCTCCCAGCTTGAGGCACTTACGATCATCGCCTACTACCAGCCTGCTACAAAGGCAATGGTCGAACAGATCCGCGGCGTGGACAGCTCCTACAGCGTTTCCGCGCTGCTGAATAAGAAACTGATCGAGGAAGCGGGGCGGCTCAACGTCCCCGGCCGCCCGATCCAATACCGCACGACCCCCGACTTCCTGCGGACGTTCGGCCTTTCCTCGCTGGAGGAACTGCCGCCGATCGAGAAGGTCAGCTTCGGAGAACCGCCGGCGGATGCCGCACCGACACGGGAGGGGAACGAATGACCGTGCTGATCGTGTTCGGCGTGCTTTTCCTGACAGCACTGCTGCCGGTCGGCGTGACCCTGCGCTACGGCGCACAGGGATTTTCGGCTTCGCTGGTCATCGGGTTTCTGCGTGTACACCTGCCGCTTCGCGGGAAAAAGAAGAAGGGCGACAAGCTGCAACGCACGGACGCACCGAAGCGGGGCAAAGCTTCCGCTGCGCACGGGGAAGAACGCGGTGGTTCTCCGGCAAAGTTTTTGCCGCTGGGGCGGATCGCGCTGCGCTTTCTGAACGGTTTGCGGAAAAAACTTCGAGTCGATCGCCTGACGGTCAGGCTGACCCTGGCGGGAGACGATCCGTGTGACCTCGCGCTCAACTACGGCAAGGCAAATGCGGCGCTCGGCAACCTCCTGCCGCTGCTGGAACGCAGCCTCGTCATCCGCAAGCGCGATCTGCGGGTGGAATGCGATTTTACGGCGGAGGAAACGCGTCTGCTTGCGGATGCAAAGCTGACGATCCTGCTCGGACGGCTGCTCGCGCTGTTCCTGCGCTACGGCGCGGCCATGATAAAAGAATATAGGAAGATACAAAAAGGTGGAGATCATCATGAGTAAAACATTGCCCAATATGCTCGAAAGCACCATTTCCAAAATTCGCGAAATGGTAGATGTCAATTCCGTGATCGGCGACCCCATCACTACGCCCGACGGTGTGACGATCATTCCCGTTTCCAGGGTCAGCGTCGGTTTCGGCGGCGGCGGCTCGGATTTCGCGGGCGCAAAAGACAGCGACCGCAACGAGCCGTTCGGCGGCGGCGCGGGCGGCGGTGTCAAGGTCACGCCCATTTGCTTCCTGATCGTCAAGGACGGCTCGGTGCGCATGATGCCCGTGGCTGCCCCTGCCAATACGACAGCCGACCGCATCGTCGAGCAGGTGCCCGATCTGCTCGACAAGATCGCGTCCTTTATCGACGCGCACACGGGCAAAAAGGCAGAATAATTCTTTCACCCCGCGCAATACTATTCGCGGGTGAATGCAATGAAAAAATGGGTCATGCGTGCGGCGGCCGTTCTGGCTGCCGTCTCGCTGTATGCGCCGCCTGTCGGCGCGGTCGGCGCGCGCAGTGCCATCGTGCTCGATGCGACGACGGGACGGGTGCTCTATGAAAAAAACGCGGATGAAAAGGCACTGATCGCCAGCACCACCAAGATCATGACGGCACTGCTCGTCTGCGAGCAGTGCAATGTCCTTGACAGGGTGAAAATACCGCGCGAGGCGGTCGGGGCGGAGGGCTCCAGCGTCTATTTGCGGGAAGGGGAGATCCTTACCGTGCAGGAGCTGCTGTATGCCCTCATGCTCGGCAGCGGCAACGATGCTGCGCTGGCGCTCGCGATCTACTGCGCGGGAACGGCAGAGGGCTTTGCCGAGCGGATGAACGATAAAGCGCGACTGCTGGGGCTTTCCGATACGCATTTTGTCAATCCGCACGGGCTGGATCACCCCGATCACTATTCCACTGCCCGCGATCTGGCGACGCTTGCCTGCTTTGCCATGAAAAACGCGATCTTCGCCAAAACCGTTTCTACGAAGCAGGTTACGATCGGGGAGCGCACGCTGACCAATCATAACCGCCTTTTATGGCGCGTTGCGGGCGCAGACGGCGTGAAAACAGGTTTTACCAGAGCGGCGGGGCGCACACTGGTGTCAAGCGCCGTGCGAGACGGGCGGCGCGTCGTCGTCGTGACATTGAACGACCCCGACGACTGGAGCGACCACGCCGCGCTTTACGAAAAGGCGTTTTCCCGCTACCGCGTCACAACGCTCGTAAAGAAGGGGGACTGTCTGGGCTGCCTCTCGGTCTTCGGCGGGAACAGTGCGCAGGTGCGCGTGCTTGCGGCGGAGGATCTGACCTGCGCGCTTGCATCCGGGGAACAGCCGCAGATCGTGCTGTCCGCAAAGGGCTATACCTTTGCGCCTGTAGTGCGTGATGCTTCGGCGGGCTTTGCATATGTCCGCGTGGATGGAAAAACACTCGGGAGGATCCCCGTGGTATTTGCGGAAACAGTCGAAATGCAGACGCGGGAACAGCCGCCCCTGTGGCGACGCATCTTGGGAGGAACGAAATGACGGAGCGCTTACAGAAAATACTCTCCGCATGCGGTATCGCATCGCGTCGCGCGGCAGAGCAGATGATCCGAGACGGGCGCGTTACGGTCAATGCGCGTGTCGCCGAACTTGGCGACTGCGCCGACCCCGATACGGATACCATCGCGCTGGACGGGAAGCCGCTCCCGCCCTGCGCGGCGCACAGGTACATCATGCTGCATAAGCCGCGCGGCTATGTCACGACGCTTTCGGATGAAAAAGGCCGAAAAACGGTCGCCGAGCTGGTCGCCGACTGCGGGCAGCGCGTCTACCCTGTCGGGCGGCTGGACATGGACTCCGAAGGACTGCTGCTGCTGACCAGTGACGGCGAATTCGCCAACCGCATGATGCACCCGAAACACGAGATCGACAAGCTCTACCGCACGACCGTCGACGGCTTTTCGCCCGACGCGGCAGAGAGATTGAAACAGCCCATCACGCTTGACGGCTATACCATTCGCCCGCCGCTGGTGCGCATCGTTTCCGCACGGGACGGGCGCGCCGTGCTTGAGATCGTGATCCATGAGGGAAGAAACCGCCAGGTGCGCCGCATGTGCGACGCGGCGGGTATGCGCGTGCTGCGCCTGAAACGCATCGGCGAGGGGACGCTCCGCCTCGGGACGCTTCCGTGCGGGAAATGGCGCGATCTGACGGCGGCAGAGGTCGCCGCACTGAAAGGGGAGAGCCTGTGCAATACGATGTGATCGTCATCGGCGGCGGCCCTGCGGGGATGTTTGCCGCCATTACCGCCGCACAGCGGGGAAAACGGACGCTGCTTCTCGAGCGGAACGACCGCCTCGGGAAAAAGCTGCTCATCACGGGCAAGGGGCGCTGCAATGTCACCAATGCCTGTTCGGCGCAGGAGGTGCTGCAAAATGTGCCGCGCAACGGCCGCTTTTTGTACAGTGCCATGGCGGCGTTCCCGCCGGAGCGCATCATGGCGTTTCTGGAAGAAAACGGGTGTCCGCTGAAGATCGAACGCGGAAATCGCGTTTTCCCGACATCCGACAGCAGCAAAAGCGTGCTTTCCGCGCTACAGGGTGCTATGCGCCGCGCGAACGTCACCGTGTGTACTGCCCGCGTGCAGCGGATATTGACGCGTGACGGCTGCGTCTGCGGCGTAACAGACGGCACGTGTACTTACGAAGCCGACGCGGTCATATTGGCAACGGGCGGCTTGTCTTATCCCGCCACGGGCGCAACGGGCGACGGCTACGCCATGGCGCAGCGCCTCGGACATACCGTGATCCCTGCCGCAGGCAGCCTTGTCCCGCTGGAGACTGTCGGCGAGGATGCACAGCAGATGCAGGGGCTTTCCCTGCGCAACTGCGGCGTGAAGCTTCTGGATGCGGGCGGAAAAAAGCTGTATACGGATTTCGGTGAACTGCTGTTCACACATTTCGGCGTGTCCGGGCCGACGGTGCTGTCGGCGAGTTGCCACCTGAAAGGGGAGGGCTGTCGTCTGGTGCTGGATCTGAAGCCCGCGCTCGACGAAAGCCGACTGGATGCGCGCATCCTGCGCGATCTGGAGCAGTATAAAAACCGAACGATGGAGCATGCCCTGACGGATCTGCTGCCGCGCAGCATGATCCCCGTCGTGCTGCGCCGTCTGGACATTTCACCGCAGATGCAGGCCAATGCGCTCACGCGCGCGCAGCGACGGGCGATGGTAGAGCTGCTGAAAGGCTTTTCTCTGGAGGTCGCGGGAAAGCGCCCGGTGGAGGAAGCGATCATAACCGCCGGCGGTATCAAGGTCGCGCAGATCGACCCGAAGACCATGCAATCGAAACTGGTGCGGGGACTGTTTTTCGCGGGCGAGATCATCGACTGCGATGCCTACACCGGTGGTTTCAACCTGCAGATCGCCTGGGCTACGGCCTTCGCTGCGGGAAACGCCGTATAGAAAACGGACTGCCTGAAGTGTGGCAGTCCGTTTTTTATGGAAACGATCGACAGTTCGTCGGGAAAAGTTCATTGTTTTTGTCCGACGGAGCCTTTCACCAAGATCAGGCAGACGCAGATGCCCGTGACCGAAAGAACGGAAACCGCGATCAGGATCGTGGTGACCGATGTCGGTGCCTCTGTGTCATCGGCGGTGCTTGCCGACGAAACTTCGGGAGCGGGTTTGGACAGCGCAGGAGAAGACACCGGCGGAACGGTCGTCTTCGGTTTCACGGTCAGCTTTTCATGCAGAACGTGTCCGCATACGATGCAAAGCTGCTCGCGGTATTCGGTGGCCGGAAGCCCCGGTGTGTGTTCCGTTCGCGCGATCAAAGAGGATAATTGCTTGCCGCAAACGGTGCAGGTGTAGACCTTCTCGCCCTCGCGATAGCAGGTCGGTTCCCGCACGACAGAGACAGTATCGTATGTGTGTTTATCCGTTTGCGGCAAAAGATCGGTCCTGACGTAGCCACAGCGGATGCAGGTATAGCGCCACTGCCCTGCCTGCGCGCAGGTAGGGGCGGCGGCGAGGATGCCTTCGTCCCATTCGTGGATGCAGTCGTTCCCGCACAGGCGGCACACGCCGCCTACGACCTCGTCGCCCGCGCAATCGGTATGTACCGTGGCATGAAGGAGCGCCCGATTGGTTTCTGCGATCTGCACGGTGTCCCATTCGGCCTGTGTCCCGGTGAACAAAACGTGGTGCAGCGCCTTGCACGGCGACAGGGCATGATCATCGATGACCTTCAGACTGCGCGGAAGGGTGATGCTCGTAAGCGAAGAACAGCCTGTAAAGGCGCATTCCTTGATGTGCGTCACGCCCTCGGGAATGACGACATTTGACAGCGGTGTATAGGAAAAGGCAGATACCTCGATGCAGTCTACACTGCCCGGGATCACAAGCTCGGTGATCGCACAAAAGTCGAAAGCGGCTATGCCGATATATCGGATGTTGTCGGGGAACGTCAGTTCGGAAAGATTAAGACATTCCTGAAAGCAGAAGTCGCCGATCGCCGTGATCCCATCTTCGATCAGCACGCGATGGATGCGCAGATCATAGGAAAATGCGGATGCATCGATATCTCCCGTCCCGGAGATCGTCAGATTTCCGCGATCATCCAGCACATAGCGCGCATCTGCACCGCAGGTACCGCTGTCGATGACAGTCGCAGCTGCGGGGACGGTCGAAAAAAAGACCGTGCAAAGCAGGAAAAGCAGAAGACAGCAAGACAGGATCTGTTTCATAACGTGACCCCCTTCCGCTTGCAGTATACCACGCGGTGGGCGGCGCTGTCAATCGCGGTGTGTGTTTCTTTTGCGAAAAACCGAAAAGCGCCCAAACGTAGCATACCCGGGATTTAGCACTGTTGCACAAAACAGAAAGAAAAAACTTGGCGGAATTCGACAATATTTTGCTACACGAGTAAATAATGCTTGCATTTTTACACGTCGAGCGCTATACTGAACGCATAAAAAGAGGGACACCCCGATCGACGGAAGGAAATGCGCAAATGAAGGTCACGCGTTCGGATGTTGCAAAGCTTGCGGGCGTTTCCACGGCTACCGTTTCCTATGTGCTCAACGGTTCCAGACATATGTCGGAAAAAACGCGCAGGCGCGTTTTGGACGCGGTGGAACAGCTCAACTATAAGCCCGATATGATCGCGCGAAGCATGACCAAAAACGAAACGATGCAGCTTTCGTTCATGGTGGATAATGCGGCCAATCCTTTCTACGGCGAGATCATCAACGGTTTCGAAAATGCGGCGATGGACTGCGGCTATTTCGTAAATCTCTGTACGGGTAACAAAAATATCAACGGCTATTTCGACAATTATATCGCGCGGCGGATCGACGGCGTATTTATCGCCGCTATCCCGTATAAATTCGATATGGAAAAGCTGTACAGTCTGACGGATAACGGCATCCGCGTGGTCGTTTCCGGCAATACGGATGTGGATCTGCGACGGGTCAATTCCGTGGAAAACGACTATGTCGCGGCCATGAATCAGGCCGTTCGGTACCTGTACGGGCTGGGGCATCGGCAGATCGCCTATTTGAGCGGTCTGAACCGCAAGTTCCGCTTTGACCATCGTATTGCGGGCTATCTTGCGGCTGTGCAGCAGTATCGGCTGCCATGCGGGGACGATCTTCTGTTTGACGGGAAAGCACCGTACCATTCG
Organism: uncultured Oscillospiraceae bacterium; assembly: GCA_964538475.1. Classification (GTDB taxonomy): domain Bacteria; phylum Bacillota; class Clostridia; order Oscillospirales; family Oscillospiraceae; genus Faecousia. The sequence goes on from CAZIGE010000018.1 coordinate 10,794, forward strand.
GAGATCCCCGATGGCTACGCGCTGGCGCGGGAGCTGTTGCGTTCGGGGCGGAAGTTCACGGCGGTGATCTGCCTGAACGACCTGATGGCGATGGGTGCGATCTCCGCATTCCGCGAAGCGGGGCTTCGCGTACCCGAGGACGTTTCGGTCATGGGCTTTGACGATATCATTTTTTCACAGGCGTGGCAGCCCGGCATCACCACTCTGGGCGGCGCAAGAGAAAATTTCGGCAGGAAAGCCTTTGAACTGCTGTATGCCAACATCCAGAACGGGACGACGGGGTATTACATGAATCAGCTGGAGCTGATCGTGCGTGACTCCACGGGTCCCGTGCGATGATCTGAAAAAGAAATATATCCGGGAAATTCCATCGAAGATCGTATGGAATTTCTTTGGAACCAAAAGTTACCCGTGTAGCAATAAAAATGTAGCGGTGACTCGTCCACCGGATCCGCGCGAAAGCGGATCAGGCGGCATCACATACGGAGAAACTCCCGACAGATCGTCTGCTGTCGAAGCGGCAGAGCGTTCGTCGCAGTCGCGCAGCTGCAGGCGCAAGCGCATGCAGGCTTTGCATGATCCGCCGACTGCGTCGCAGGCTCGTCCGCCCGGCACGGCCGATCCGACAGGAGCTATCCGAAACAAATCAGTATGAAAGGAAGCACAAAAAATGAAAAAGTTCCAGAAACCCTTTGCATTGCTGCTGGCTGTTCTGATGCTGGTCGGCTTACTGGCAGGCTGCAACACCAACCCCGGAAACACCGATCCCGAGCCCACAATGCCCACCAGCAAGAATCCCGCTGCATGGGACACCTCCAAGAACGATGAGATCATCGTGACGGTCATCAACGGCTACTACACCGCCGGTGAGAGAAAGCTGGCCGAGGAGTACATGAAGCTGCACCCCGAGACGAAAGTCACCATCGACGTTGTCGCCGATAACGACTCTTACAGCCTGAAGATGCAGACCATCATGGCTAACCCCACTGCTGCCGGTACTTCCGACATCGTACACTCCAACTTCTATGCCTCCGTCGCCGGCGGCGCGAGCGCTGTCATCGGCAAGCAGCTGTTCGACATGAGCACCATCCTCGATATGGATCATCCGTATCAGGACGGCAAGGTCCGCGACATGTATGACGAGACCGTCATCCTCGAAATGGTCAATGCATCCGGCGGTGTCGGCATGCAGGCTCTGCCTTTCGACAAGTGCGGTATCTCCTTCTACTACAACAAGGATATGTTCGCCCAGTACAATCTGGAAGCCCCCGCTACCTGGGAAGACCTGCTGGCCACCTGTGAGACGTTCCGTCAGGCCGGTATCGAGAACCCCGTCACCGTTTCCTCCGAGGCTACCTGGATCCTGGCTTCTCTGGCCGACGCGGCTTTCCGTGCCGACGAGTATGACTACCTGATCCAGCCGGACGATGCGCTGTACGACGAGTCCACCATGTCCGCCAACAAGAACTTCACCTGGAACCCCGACGATCTGGCCTGCGACACCTTCACCGTGACCAGCGACGAGCGTCAGTGGATGGCCATCAAGGACGGCAGCGTTCTGTCCGAGAAGAGCCGCATCATCTGGACGGAGTTTGCCAAGCTGGCTTCTTACTTCCCCGAGAACTACATCGCAAGCGGTGCCGATACCGTTTCCGAGTTCGAAATGCAGATCTCCCCGATCCTCGTCTCCGGCTCCTGGAACGTCGGCCTGCTGATCGACGACCTGAACCAGATGCCCGAGGCTGACCGCTTTGATTGGGCTACCTTCAACATCCCCGGCTTCGCCAACGCTCCCGAGGGCTTCGAGTCCAAGATGCGCGCGCTGTACACCCTGGGTAATGTTATGGGTATCATCATGAAGGACGACGAAGATCACGCTGCCCGCGTTCTGGACTTCTACCTGTACTGGTACAGCCAGGCCGGCGCACAGCTGTGCTACGAAGAGACGCTGTCCAACGGCAACTATGTCCAGGGTCCGTCCATGATCAAGGGCGTCGTTCTGAGCGATGCGCTGAACGAGAAGCTGGCCGGCTTCGTTGTTGAAGGCCAGGTCAAGCAGTACTTCTCCAGCCTTGTCGGACAGGACAAGACCACCGAGGCTGACCGTCCCGAGTACAACAATCTTATCAACAAGTTCGTCAGCGGCGAGATCGACATCGACACCTTCCTGACCGACTTCAATGTCATCGTACAGAAGAAGCTGAAGGAAGCTGTTGACATCAGTGGCTACGACTTCGATCCCAGCACCAACCCCTGATCGCGCTTTATAATCGCCGCACAGTGCGGCATCGTATCTAGGTAAAAAACGGGCAACCGGGTGCGCTGCACCCGGCTGCCCGGAATTTGAATACGTCCCTGTGCGCTGCATCGGCGGCGGGGGCGTGCGGAATTTGCTCGCGTTTTCCCGATTTCCGTGAAAGAGGTGTGACATGAAAAAGAGTTTTTGGAAAAAGTGTGTGCCGTATCTGTTTATTGCAAGCACCTTTTTCATGATGTTTGTTTTTCTGTATTTATCCGTAGGTGTTGCGTTTTTTACAGCGCTGACCGACAAGGTCGCGCGCAAACCGGAATACGGTTTTATCGGCCTTCAGAACTTTAAGGAGCTGCTTTCCGATAAGATATTCTGGCAATCGTTTCGCAATCAGGCGCTCATCAGTGTTTTTGCTGTGATAAACAGCATTTTCTTTCCCCTTTTGGCCGCACTTATGCTATACTATATGAAAAGGCGCAAAGCATCCCGCCTGATCAAGACCGCATTCGTGCTGCCGATGCTGGTGCCGTCTATCGTTACGATCTTAATTTGGAAATTCCTGTATAATCCGAACTTCGGATTTAACAGTATACTTTCGCTGCTGCATCTGGACGTCCTGCGGCAAAACTGGCTCAATCAGACCGAAACGGCGCTGTGGGCGATCATTCTGCTCGGCTTCCCGTTCGTATCGGGCATGTATTTCCTGCTGTTCCACACGGGCATCAACAGCATCGATTCGTCTCTGTACGATGCGGCGCTGGTGGACGGCTCGACCGGCTGGAATACGGTGCGCTATGTGCAGCTGCCCGGCGTATGGCCGTATGTGAAGGTCGTGGCGACGCTGAGTCTGATCGGAAGCCTGTCCGGCTTCGGCCAGGTATCCGCGCTGACGGGCGGCGGCCCGGGGTATGATACGATGATCCCGGCGCTGTACATGTACAAGGTCGCCTTCGGCGACGGAAAACAGGGGTACTCCTCTGCAATGGGCGTGGTACTGTTCTTCGTGATCGTCACGCTGACCGTGCTGACCAACAAGCTCCTGTCTGCAAAGGAGGCAAAGTCATGAAAAAGAGCTCCCGACTGAACAGGACCCATCCTGTGGTCTGGGTCGTGCTGATCCTGCTGCTGGTGATGACGTTCTTCCCGTTCGTGATGATGATAAACATGTCGCTCAAGCCGACGGTGCGGATCAATACCGACTTCCTCGGACTTCCGAATCCGCCGTACTGGACAAATTTCGTCAAAGCGTGGAAATTCGTCAAGCGACCCATTATGAACTCGCTGCTGATCTGCGGCGCTTCGTTGATCGGCATATTGATCAACGTGACCCTCAGCGGATACGCATTCGCGCGTATGCAGTTCAAGGGCAAAAATGCGCTGTATGCCTGTCTGGTGGCGGTGCTGATGGTGCCCGTTACGATCACCATCGTGCCGCAGTACCTGATCGTGGAGAAAATGGGTCTGGTAAATACATACTGGGCGCTGATCTTGCCGTATATCGGCAGCCAACAGGTGTTCGGCGTGATCCTGGCACGCACGAACTTTGAGCAGATCCCGCAGGAGCTGTTCGATGCCGCCAAGATCGACGGCGCGAACGAAACACAGTCCATGATCCGCATCGGACTGCCCCTGATCAAGCCGACGCTGATCACGGTGGGCATCCAGTGTGTTGTGGCTATGTACAACGACTACATCTGGCCGACCATCGCCCTGACCGGCGGCGATGACATGAAAACGTTCTGCCAGATCGTTTATAACAATGCGCAGGGCTATATCCGAACGGATATCGGCCTGCTGTGTGCGGCGTTCATTCTCGGAACGATCCCGCTGATGCTGATCACATGCAGCTGTCTGAAGTATTATCTGGAAGGCATGGTAGCTGGCGCGGTCAAGGGATAAAAACGGGAAGAAGTATTTGTAGGAGAAGAGAGCATGGAAGGTACAACATTTCTGCAACGCTACGGCCTGGCGGACAGAACCGCAGATGATTTGCGCCGTCGGGTCTATCTGACACCCACGCGGATCATGTGGACGACGGAGGACGACACCGTTCAGGGCGCGCAGACGCTGCTGGAAAACCGCCCGCAGCAGGTCAGCCTGCACAATACGGACACCTGCGTGCTGAAAAACACGGGAAAGACCGCTGCTGTACTGCTGGACTTCGGACGGGAGTTGGCCGGAGGACTGGTGTATACCATAGGCGCGGTGACCGGCGCGGAGACGGTGCAGCTTCGTATTCGCTTTGGTGAGTCGGTAGGGGAGGCAATGAGCGAGCCGGGCGGTGAAGGCGGCGCGACGAACGACCATGCGTGCCGCGACTGGACGGCCAGCACCGGGTTTCTGAGTACCATGACGGTGGGCGACACGGGCTTTCGCTTCGTGCGCATCGATCTGCTGACACGGGGCGCGACGGTGCAGCTGTATGCAGCCAAAGCCATGTTGCAATACCGCGATTTTCCGTATCTGGGAAGTTTTTCGTGCAGCGATCCGCTGCTGGAGCGGATCTGGCAGACCGGCGCGTATACCGTGCATCTGAATATGCAGCAATATATCTGGGACGGCGTAAAGCGAGATCGTCTGGTGTGGATCGGGGATCTGCATCCCGAAATTTCGACGATCACGCGCGTATTCGGTAAGAACGCAATGATCCCCGAAAGTCTGGATTTTGTGACAGGGCAGACCCCTGCGACGCAGTGGATGAACGATTTCCCATCGTATTCGATGTGGTGGGTCATCATCCAGCGCGACTACTTTCGCCAGTGCGGGGATATTGCCTACCTGCGGCAACAGCTGCCGTATATGAAAACGCTGTTTCGGAATTTATCGCGCTATATCGATCCGCAGGGGTGGGACTGCACACCCGCAGAGCGGTTCGTGGACTGGCCGACAAAGGGACATGACAATGCGGTAAAAACCGGCTTGCAGGCACTGCACATCCTGGCCGAGGAGGCCTGTGCGGAGATCTTTGCGCAGTTCGGCGAGACGGAGCTTGCTCACGCGGCACTGGATGACTGCGAAAAAATGCGCCGCGTGGCGGTCGACCCGGAGGGATTCAAGCAGTCGGCGGCGCTTGCGGTGTTGGCAGGGCTGTTGGATGCGAAGCAAACGGCTGCGGAGCAGCTGCTGCGCGGCGGCGCACAGGACATGACCACCTTTATGGGCTATTATGTCTTGCAGGCCATGGCGCAGGCGGGGGAGAATACCGCGGCGTTGGATCTGATCCGCTCGTTCTGGGGCGGGATGCTCCAACTCGGCGCAACGACCTTCTGGGAAGATTTTGACATCCGCTGGATGGAAAACGCCGCACCGATCGACTCTCTGCCGCAGGCGGGACAGATCGATGTGCACGCGACCTATGGCAAGCATTGCTATCGGGGCTATCGCCACAGCCTGTGCCACGGCTGGGCAAGCGGGCCGACCGCATGGCTTTCCGATCATGTGTTGGGCGTGAAAATACTGGAACCGGGCTGCAAACGCGTCCGCATCGAGCCGCAGCTCGGCGATCTGGACTGGGCGAAGGGGAGCTATCCCACGCCGTTCGGCGTGATCGAGCTGTCGCATACGCGCCGTGCAGACGGCAGTGTGCAGACACAGGTCACGGCACCGCCCGAGATCGAGATCGTATACGCATCATAGGGGGGCGTGTGTTTTGATCTGCCTTGCAACGGTTTTTCAAAACGGAATGGTGTTACAGCGCGACAAGCCCGTTCCCGTATGGGGCAAAAGCAGCGGCGCGCAGTGTGTGCAGGTGTTTTTATGCGACGAGCCGCTGTGTACGTTTTCCACGGACGGTGCGGGGGCGTTCCGAGCGACGCTTCCTGCCCTTTCCGCAGCGGAGGATGTGTCGCTTCGCTTCGTCTGCACGGACGGGCAGGCGCTGTGTCTGGAACATGTGGATGTCGGCGAGGTCTGGCTCGCCGGCGGACAGAGCAATATGGAATTTCCCCTGCGGTATGATGCGCAGGGGAAGCGCGCCTGCGCGTCGGCTGACGATGCGCACCTGCGCGTATACACCGTGGCGCGCTATGCCTTCGACGGCGAAGCCGCAGACGGTCTGAAAAATGCCGCAGGCTGGGACAAATGGCTGTGCGCCACATCGGAAACCGCAGGAGATTTTTCTGCGGTTGCTTACTATTTTGCCTGCGAGCTGCGCAAAACGCTGCGGGTGCCTGTGGGCATCGTTTCGTGCAACTGGGGTGGCACGACGGCATCGACCTGGCTGGATCCATCCTATCTGCGCGCAGACGATGCGCTGCGAGTGTATCTTTCCGAATATGAGGCCGCCGTGCGCGGGCAGGACGAGCAGCGTTATGTCCGGGAGGACTACGCGTTCCGCAGCCGAAAACCGACGCTGCGCGATGTGCTGAACCTCTATGCGATGGAGGGAAGCCACCGCCTGCTGCGCACGCTTCTGGAAGGCTATATGCGCAGCGCGCCCGTGCAGCCGATGGGACCGCGGCACCACAATTCGCCCGGACGGCTGTATCACAGTATGCTTGCGCGCATCCGCGGTTTCGCGTGCAGGGGCGTGTTGTGGTATCAGGGAGAGAGCGATATGCCGCATGCGACGGTGTATGATCGCCTGTTCGGCGCGCTGATCGACTGCTGGCGAAGGGACTGGAACGAGGAACTGCCGTTTCTGTTCGTGCAGCTGGCACCGTTTGCCCGAGACTGCGGCTTTATTGCAGACGGTTTCCCTGAAATTCGGCGCAGGCAGGCCATGACGGAGGCCGAAAAGCCCCGCGTATGGATGAGCGCGATCATGGATGTCGGCATGGCGCACGATATTCACCCGAAAAATAAGCGCACGGTCGGGCAGCGGCTGGCGCTTCTGGCAAGAGGAGAGGTATACGGCGAAGATATCCTGTGCCGTGATCCGCAGCTGCGCGGCGCGCAGCGCAGCGGTGACACGCTGCGGCTCTGCTTTGCCCATGCGGGCGACGGCCTGCAAATTCGCGGCGCGCGCTTGCGCGCCATGACGGTCTATGCCGATGGCGTCCGCGTTCGGCATTGGCGCGCGCAGACGCACGGCGATACGCTTCAGCTGCGCGCGGCAGCATTCCGGCGGGCAAAATGCCTGCGGCTGGAATTTGCCGAAATGCCGTACTGTCGGGTCGATCTTTACAACAGCGCAGACTGCGCGGCACGCCCGTTTACCTGCGAGATCGCGCAGGACGGCCGCGTGCGGATATCGCCGCCGACGGTGCGGTGAAGAAGGAGAGAACGCTATGCAGCAGATCATATCGGAATTTGAAAACCCGCCGCGGGAATATCGGGCAAGACCCTTCTGGGCATGGAACGGCAAGCTTGATCGGCAGGAGGTGCTGCGGCAGATCGACTGCTTTGCGGAAATGGGCTTCGGCGGCTTTTTCATGCACGCACGTACCGGCTTGCAGACGGGGTATCTTTCCCCGGAATGGTTCGAGCTGACGGATGCGTGCACGCGTGCGGGTCGTGCGGCGGGGCTGTTGCCGTGGATCTACGACGAGGATCGCTGGCCGAGCGGAAGTGCGGGCGGCATTGTCACGCGTGAGGTGGCGCATCGGCGCAAATACCTGACCATGACCTGCAATGAAACGGCGCAGACCGAGCCGCCGCTGGCCGAATTTGCGGCGCGCTGCAGAGGACTGCGGTTGTCTGCGGCGTATCGCCGTATCGAGCCGGGGACGGCGCTGCTGCGCGGTGAGACGCGCCTGACTTTTCGGGTGCATACGATGCAGCCGCAGAGCGTCTACAACGGCGCTGCTGACGCAGACCGCCTCAGCGCCGAGACGACGCAGCGCTTCCTGTCCGTGACACACAGGCAGTATCGGGCACAGTGCGCGGCATTTCCCGAGATCGAAGGCGTTTTTACAGACGAGCCGCATCGCGGTATGATCTTTTCCGAATTTTCCGACCCGGGGGAGGAAAGAAGACGCTCCCTTCCGTGGACGGACGACCTGCCCGAGCAGTTTTCTGCGCGGTTCGGTGAGGAACTGATCCCCAGACTGCCCGAACTGTTTTTACAGCGCGCGGGCGAGCGTGTCGCGACGATCAAATGGCAGTATATGGAGCTGCTGCAGGAGCTGTTTGAAGCGCGTTACCTTGAACCGATCCGCACATGGGCGCACGAAAACGGGAAAAAGACAACGGGGCACTTTCTGCACGAGGACAGCCTGACTGCGCAGGTCGTTCCGACCGGCTCGGTCATGCGCTGCTATGCATATCTCGACGAGCCGGGGATCGATAATCTGACGGAACACAGCTTTGCACCGTGGGCAGTCAAGCAGCTCGAATCGGTGGCAAGACAGCTCGGAAAGACGAAAAAGCTATCCGAACTCTACGCCGCAACGGGATGGCAGATGTCATTTCGGGATTACAAATATGTGGCCGACTGGCAGATCCTGCTGGGTATCAATGTACGCTGTCCGCACCTTGCGTGGTACACGATGGAGGGCGAAGCCAAGCGGGATTACCCGGGGTCATTTCTGGATCAATCCGCATGGTGGCGGGAACATGAACACGCGGAGCGCTATTTCGCGCGACTGGGCTATGTGGCATCGCAAGGCATACCTGTTTGTGACACGCTCGTGCTGCATCCTGCGGAAAGCCTGTGGTATCAGATCTATCCGGGCTGGGTCGATGGCCTGGCGGCAAAGGATCGCCGCATTCAGATGCTGGAAAAACAGTTTCAAGCCGTGTTCCATGCGATGATGGCAAGCGGAACGGATTTTGACTATGGGGATGAGGGACTGCTGGAAAAATACGGCGCGGTCGACACGGAAAAAACACCCGTGCTCCGCATCGGGAATATGGCTTATCGGCGTGTGCTGGTTGCCGGCTGTCCGTGCATCCGCGAGAGTACCGATCGCCTGCTGCGCCGCTTCCGCGCGTGCGGCGGCGAGGTGATCTATGCGGGAGCACCGCCGCGCTATATCGGCGGCAAACGGACGGTGTGCCGCGATACGGATGCGGTGCAGCCGATCCGCCTGCCGCTGCGTGAGCGGGCGATCACGGCGTATTTTCTGAAAACGGAAAAGCCGGTGTCGATCGTGCATCCGCGTGCACGGACGGATCTGTATATGCAGACCCGCAAAACGGACGACGGCCTGTTCGTGCTGCTTTGGAACAAAAGTCGCAAAAGAAGCTACCGACGCGTTCGCGTGCGGATCCCGTCGGGGATGCACGCCGAGCTGTGGGACTGCACAACGGGCGCGCGCAGCGCGATCGGGTGCGAACCGAGTCTGGACTTCGCACCGGGGCAGGAGCGGGTGCTGTATTTGACCCGCTGCGAACATCATTCGGACGCGCAGACCGCGCAGCCGCGCGGGAAACGCATTCACCCGAAGCTGACGGGATATCGCTTGCATGAGCCGAATGTTCTGCCGCTGGACAGGGCGCAGCTGTTCCTGAACGGCAAACGGCTGTCCAAAACGGCGGAATTCCTCTGCCTGGATGATCTCCTGCGGCGAACGCTCGGGCTGGAACTGCGCGGCGGCGAAGCCGTACAGCCGTGGGCAAAACCTGCGGCGCAGGATCCCGGCGTGCCGATCACATTGCGCTATACGGTGCATGTGGCGCGCATTCCCGATGCGCCGATCTGCCTTGCGATGGAGCCGCTTCCGATGCAGACGATCAGGCTGAACGGAAAAAATATCCCCCTGCGCGAAACGCAAATACGATGGGTGGATAATTGCTTCCGTGTGTATGAGCTCCCCGCGGATGCGTGGAAAACGGGCAAAAATACGCTGGAACTTTCTGCGCGCTACGCCGATGGAAACGGTCTGGAAGCGATGTTCCTGCTCGGGCAGTTCGGCGTTCGGCTGCGCGGCGCTACGCCCGTGCTCGATCGCCTGCCGCGCCGCCTGCACTGCCGCGATCTGGTCGGGCAGGGACTGCCGTTCTACAGCGGAAAGATCACCTATCACTTCGCGCCGCTGCCACGCGGAACGTACCGCGTGTCGATGCCGAAGATCGGGGGAAGCTGCGCGGCGTTCGTGTGCGGCGAAGATCGGACGGTGCTGCTCTGGCCGTGGCAAACGGCGCAGGCGGAGCTTCGACAGGATACGCCGATCGCACTCGAGGTCATGCTGACCAGACGAAATACATTCGGGCCGCTGCACCGCTTCCCGCGAAAACAGCAGTACGTTGCGCCGGACAGCTTCCGCAATGCGCGCAGCAGGCGATACTGCCTGTATCCGAGCGGCTTAACGCAACGCTTCACACCGCAACGAATGGAATGAAACTTTATAAGAGGACAGACGGAAAAGGAGGCTTCTATGAGTAACGGATTTTCCGGGGATCGTTCGGCTTATCGGATCGAAACCCCGAATGAAAACCGCTTCTGGTATAATCAGCTGTTCAATGCCGACGGTTATACCGCCGCGGTGACCAATGTCGGGCACGGAACGAGCCGCTATATCGACGAAACAGCGACGCACGCCGTACTGAACGAGCGGGAAGAGCGCTTTGTCTACCTGCGGGAGGAAAGCAGCGGCGTGTGCTGGAACGTCGGGCAGTTCCCGCTGATGGAGCCGGTGGATCGCCTGCACTGCGAGCATGCCATGGGTTACTCCAGGATCGAAACGGATCGCATGGGGATCGGCGCATCGTGGACGATCTTCGTCCCGACACACGGGTATCATGAAGTGTGGCTGCTGCGGCTGCGCAATATGTCCGAAAAACGGCGGACGCTCAGCGTTTTTTCGCTGGTATCGTTTGATCTGGGCGGATTTCAGCAGCCTGCCTATTACGTTCCGTTCAACTGCACGGAAACGGTTTACGATGAAGCGCTGGGCGGCATTTTTGCACACAATAAAAATCCGCACAATCCGCACAAGCGCTACAGCGGCTTTCTGGCAAGCAGCGTGAAGCCCGTGGCGTATGACGGGTGTCTGGAGCGTTTTTTGGGGATCATGGGCTCAACGGCGCGTCCGCAACGCCTGCTGCGCGGCGAGAACTGCACGAACAGCCTGACAACGGTGCTCGGTCTGGGCGCGGTACTGCAAAATACGCTCACATTGGAACCGGGCGAGAGCCGAAGCATCTGCTACGTCGCGGGGCTTGCAGCCTCCCCGGAGGAAGCGCGCGCAGCCGCCGCCGAAGCTTTCCGCGATCCCGAGGCGCTGCTGGCGCAGGCACAGGCGGCCATGCTGGAAAAATACGACACGCTGCACGCCGAAACGCCGGATGCCCGCGTGAACAACATTCTGAATTACTGGACGCAGAAGCAGGTGGATTTCTGCTCGCTGGGCAAAAAAGCGGTGCGCGATAATGCGCAGATCGCGATGGCGCAGCTCAATTTCCTGCCCGAGCGGGCGGAAAAAACGATCGCCGAATGTCTGTGCCATCAGTATGCAGACGGCCGAGCGGTGCTTGGCTTCGGCCCGACGCTGGATCCCAACTGCTATTCTGATCCGCATATGTGGCTGATCCTGGCCTGTTGCGAGCTGATGAAGGAAACGGGCAGCACGGCTTTTGCACAGCGGGTGCTGCCGTTTCAGGACGGCGGCGCGGATACGGTCTACGAGCATCTGAAGCGCGCCATGGACTATATGGAGCGCGATCTGGGCGCGCACGGCATCCCGCGGATCCGCTATGCCGACTGGAACGACGCACTGAATATCGATGACCCGGAGGCCGAATCGGTGTTCATGGCGATGGCAATGGCGCTCTCGTGCGCAGAGCTTGCCGCGCTGAGCGAACTGCTGGGCGATACACACTATGCCGAAGGACTTCGTGCACGCAGAGAAAAGCTCGTGCAGGCCATCAATTGCGAGGCATGGGACGGCGCATGGTATCTGCGGGCGTTCAGCAAATTCGGCGCGGTCGGGTCAAAGGACAGTGCGACAGGCGGCAATATCTATATCAATCCGCAGGTGTGGTCGATCCTGGCAGATGTCGTGCCGCCGGAACGCCTGCAAGCCGTTCTGCATGCGATCGACGACATGGATGGGAAGTACGGTATTGCGCTGTGCGAGCCGTCCTACGCGCACTACGACAGCCATGTGGGACGCATGTCGGGGATGCTGCCCGGCCTGTTTGAAAACGGCGGCGTGTACAACCACTGCAATGCCTTTAAGATCATGGCAGACTGCAAGCTCGGCCGCAGCGCACAGGCGCTGTCTACTCTGCATAAAATGATCCCGGACAGCGCGGATAATCCCGTTTCGATCACGGGGGCAGAGCCGTATCTGTTCGTCAACTGCTGGTGTATGCATCCGTCGTTCTTCACGCGCATCTGGTTCGGCTGGTTCACGGGGACCTCTGCGTGGGCGCTGCGCGGATTTTACGAAGGCATCTGCGGCCTGAAACGCGATTATGACGGGCTGCACATCGTGCCGTGCCTCCCGCGGGAATGGGACAAGGTAGAGCTGACACGAAAATTTCGTAGATGCAGCTATCATATCGTGCTGCGCAACGAGGGCAGGGGAGCGAAGGAGATCCTGTTCGACGGCGCGCATATCGATGACGATGTTCTGCCCGTAGCCGCAGATGGGCGCGTACACGAGGTCGAAGTCTTCCTGTAAGACACATAAAGGGAAAGAAAAAGGACTGTTGCCTGCGCAACAGTCCTTTTCGAAAATTTTTCTCAGAAAAAGCTAAGAGAAAGTGCCAGCAGCAGCCAGGCCAGCGCAATCCACTTGGTGGCAGAAGCCAGCATCGCGTCCAGATTGCCCTTCTTATTCTTGCCGAGGTAGCTGCCGGAATTGCCGGCGATCGCACCGGACAGACCGGATTCCTTGCCGGACTGCAGCAGAACGACGAGAATCAGCGCAATACTGGCGATGACCAGCAGCACGGTGAAGATGATCTCAACAACTTGCATTTACTTTAACCTCCCTCCGCCTTTGGGCGACAGCCGCATCGGCGGCAGCGTTTCGGGTATGTCCCTGATAATAACTCACATATTATATCACAGGGTATCGTAAAAAGCAAGACCCGAAAACGGCCTTTTTCAAATTATTTCGCAATTATTTTGTGACCCAGGTGCCCGTTGCCAGACAGTTGAGGTAGCTTTCGATAAACGGATCGAGCGCGCCGTCCATCACGGCGCTGACGTTGGCAGTCTCACAGCCGGTGCGGGTATCCTTGACCAGCGTGTAGGGCATGAAAATATAGTTGCGGATCTGGCTGCCCCATTCGATCTTCTGCTGCACGCCCTTGATATCGGCAATGGTGGCCAGATGCTCGCGCTCGCGGATCTCGACCAGCTTGGAGCGCAGCATACGAAGGCAGGTCTCCTTGTTCTGGAACTGGCTGCGCTCTGTCTGACAGGAAACGACGATACCGGTGGCCTTGTGGATCAGGCGCACGGCCGAAGAAGTTTTGTTGATGTGCTGGCCGCCTGCACCGGAGGAGCGGAAGACCTGCATTTCGTAATCTTCGGAACGGATCTCGAAATCCTCGGTGTCGTCTTCGATCTCGGGGATGACCTCGATCGCGGAAAATGAGGTCTGACGACGTGCGTTGGCATCAAAAGGCGAGACACGAACCAGACGGTGTACGCCGCTTTCCCCCTTGAGGAAGCCGTAGGCGTTCTCTCCCTCAATCAGGATGGAGGCGGATTTCAGACCGGCTTCGTCGCCCTCCTGATAGTCCAGAATCTTATAGGTGAAGCCGCTGCGCTCTGCCCAGCGGGTGTACATGCGGTAGAGCATCTGCGCCCAGTCCTGCGCCTCAGTTCCGCCCGCGCCGGCCTGGAAGTTCAGGATGGCGTTATTTTTATCGTATTTTCCCGTGAGGAGCGTTTCCAGACGACAGGTCTCCATTTCGGAGGCCAGTGTGGCAAAGCCGTCTTTCAGTTCTTCCAGCATGGAGTCGTCGTCCTCTTCCGCAGCCATTTCGCAGATGGTCATCAGATCGTCCCACTGTGAGAGCATGGTTTCGTAGCGACGGATGCGGGATTCGGCCTGCTTGGTCTTCACGACGATCTTCTGACTTTTTTCCGGGTCGTCCCAAAATCCGGGGGCTTCCTGCATGGCGTGCAGGCGCTCCAGCTCGCTGCGCAGGCCGTCTACGTTCAGAGAGTCCGCCAGCCCGAGCAGCGCGGGGCGGCAGTCGTTGAGCTTTTGCTTATAGCTGTCAAATGCAATGTCCATAGTGTTCCTTCTCCGTTATCTTTCACGATTTCTTTCATTATACCCGAAAAAGCGGAGGCTGTAAAGAGAAAAAATATACGGTGCGAAAAAATGCCGCGCTTTTGAATAGGGAACGCGGCTGCGCCGAGCCGTGTTCGCGGCTCGGCGCAGGTCGCTATTTTTCGCTTGGATACCATTCTTCATCGGCGAAGATCATGTCGTCGATATCTTCCTCGCGGCGCTCGCTGCTTTCCATATTCTCCCTCCCCAAACGGCACTTTTACCATTCTATGCGGGAGCGGGAGAAAAAATGTCTATAAATCCGCCCAGTCGGCTGTGCCGGGGAGGAGGACACCGTTGCGGTCAAAAACCTGCTCGCCGTTGGTCAGCAGGCGATCGGCATCGGTGCGGATGGCGCGGCAGTAATCCGCTACGCAGGTGATCGGCTCACGAAAAGCCACACCGCCGCCGAACAGGTTACTTGTATGGATGTCCGAACCTGCGGTCATGGGCAGGCCATGTCGGCGTGCATATTCGACGGCGCGCCGATCGAACACGGCGTTGGCATGGGCGCCGCTGCGGGAATTGCTGTGTGCTGCGTTGACGGCTTCCACGCCGTCCACGAGCTCGGGCAAAAGAACGACGCGCTCGATATACGAGGCTTCGCGGAACGGATGCGCGTGGATCACCGTCGCGCCCGCGCTGCGCACCAGCGCAAGATGCTCCGGCGCGTCCATATCGCGCAGTTCGGGATGCGCCTTCAGCCACTGCGGCGAAAGACCGTAGATCAGAAATTCCGCGCCGAAGTGCGGCTTGTCGAAAAAGCCCGCTTCATAGCCGAAAAACACGGAAAGTCCGACGCGTGTGCCTGTCTCCTGCGCCAGCAGGAAGCTGTGCGCCATGGCATCGATCCAGTCTGCCCAGGGGAGACTGCGGTCGATACAGGAGTTGCCGCGCCAGTTGTGCTCTGTGACGAAAATGCCAGCATAGCCCATTTTTGCGGCGGCGAGCACCATTTCCTCCGGGGTATTATGTGCACAGGCGCTTCCGAGCGCGGTGTGCAGATGCGTTTCGTACAGGTACGGGTATGTTTGGCGATACATGAGAATGCCTCCGTTTTTACAAGGTGCGCCTATTGTTTGCGCGCAAGCGTATAGTCGTCTCCCTGCCTGTAATACGGGCAGCGCCCGTTCGGGGCAGAGAAAAAGCGATAAACTTCGTCTTCGTCCAGATCCATGGTGCAGAAATACTCGTCGTATTCCTCGTCGTAGTCAAAATACCAGCAGGTCTCGCAAAGATCACCCATGGCTCGTTCCCTCCAGATAGGCATCGATGTCAAAGGGGCGAAGCGGCTCATCCCGGCGCAGATACAGCGGGTGATGCGGGTGCCCCTTTTTGCTGCGTGTGCCCGCGCAGACCCACGTCGCATCGTATTCGCGCCCGATTTGCACCATGTCGGCAACGCAGGCGGGGAGGTAGGCACGCTTTTCGATGATCGTGCCCCACGCCGCCCAGATGACCGGCTTTTCCGAAACGGAAAGGATATGGCGAAACGCTTCCATATTTTCCCGATGGAGCAGAGGATTGCACTGCGGCTCCATATCGTCGGGCGAGGTGGCGCGCTGCGCGTAGACATTGAACATGAGAAAGCTGTCAAAGCCGTTGTGCAGCGCGATGCGCTGCACAGAGGCCAGCGTGTTATCCAGATGATCCGGTGCGGCGGTGGACGGGTTGATGCCGATGCAGATCAGAGGTCTGCTCCCGCGCGTGCCGAGGATGTAACGGTATTCCGAATAGAAATTGGGTACATAAAGCCATTTTCCGACATCATACGACGGATTGGGCAAATTTGCATCGTGCAGTGCCTGCGAAAAAGCGACCAGCGAGAGGCGGTCTGTGGTGACGGAGGGAATATGCATCATGCGTCCTCCGTCGTCGGGAACCAGAGGCTGTTCATCGGGTCGTGAAAGGTGCACGACGACGGCTCGATGCCTTTTTCCGCACACCAGTGCGCGAAAGCGTAGTCCAGAAACGCGTAGCAGCCGTCCATACCCGATTGCAACATCACGCTGCGCCCGTCGCGCAGATACAGCTCGATCACGGTGTTGCGCCCGCTTGCATACAGTTGCTGTGAACGGATCGCGGCATAGGGATACAGACAGCTCTTTTTCCCGAACTGCGATAGCACGAAGCCTTCCTCGTCATAGTATACACCGAAGGTCAGATAGTAGCCGATCAGGCATGCGCCGAGCACGATGACGAACAGACCGCCGAGCAGCAGTGCAAGATCGAATTTGTCCGATTTGACGAACAGCGCCGCGATTCCGAGCAGGATCAGCACGATCCCCACGGAGGCATAATGTCGACTGACCTTGACGGACAGACCGCTGCGATGCTGCGCCTTCCCGCGGAAAAAGCGGGTGAACAGCTTGTCAAACAGAAAGCACACGCCGAATACGGCGGCGGCAAGGATCACATAGCCAAGCATAGCGCGTCCTCCTTACGCCCACAGGACGGTATCCACGGGGATGTCGAATTCCTCCGTTTCCAGCGCGGGCAGCATTTGAAAATCGTAGCACAGTGCCAGCGTGGGATGCAGCGGCTCTCGGGCGAGGAAACGGTCGTAAAATCCGCCGCCGTAGCCGATGCGGCGGCCGCTCGGGTCAAAAGCCAGACCCGGCATCAGCACCAGCGCGGTCGGATCGTCGGCGATCGGCCCGTCTGCCACAGGCTCGGGGATACCGGCGTAGCCCGGGGCAACGGCCGAAAGGTCGTCCAGCCAGATAAAGCGCATCTCATCGCCGTAGCACTTCGGAACGGCGACGCGTTTCCCGTCGCGCAGTGCCTGCGCGAGCATGGGGACGGTGCGCACTTCCTGATTGTACGGTAGATAGCCGTAGATGGCGGAGGCGCTGCGATACGGCTCCGATTCGGCCAGCAGTCGTCCCAGCGCGGCGCTCTTGGCATCGATCTGGGATCGTGTCATGGCGCGTTTGCGTGCGCGGATCAGGCTGCGCAGTTCTTTTTTATCCATAAAAAGGCATCCCCTCCCGAAACAGTTAGCGATATTATAGCAGAACCCGACGAAAAATGCAACCTTAACCCGCTGTAACAAAAGATGTACTTGCAATTTATACGGAAATACAGTATGATATTTATGCGAAATTATAGGAAGGTCGCGCGGTAATCGTTTGCGCAGACGACGAAACATGCAAAATGTGCGCAGCCTTCCCGAAAAGGAGAAACGCCCTATGAGGAAACGAATCGTGCTTGCGGTGACGCTGCTGCTGGTATGCCTCGCGCTCGTATCGGGCCCGACTGCGGCCGCGGAACAGATCGCCGGCGCGTTTGGCGAATCGCTGCTGTGGCATATGGATCTGTCTGCGGGCACGCTGACGATTTCGGGGCAGGGCGCGATGGAACAGCTGTCCGGCAGAGATGCCTATCCGTGGAGCGCATATCGCGAGTCGGTCAGAACGCTGGTGATCGACGAGGGCGTGACGAGCATCGCCGACGCGGCATTTTCTCTGTTCACCGAGCTGCGGGAAGTATCGCTGCCCACAACGCTGACGAGCATCGGCAGTGAAGCGTTCCTGCGCTGCGCGATCACCACCGTGCAGATCCCGCAGGGCGTGACCGCTATCGGGAGCGGCGCGTTCCGCCAGACGGCGCTGCGGGAGATCGCATTCCCGTCCGGGCTGCGCACGACGGGAGATAATGTATTGTTCAAATGTACCGAGCTGCAAAAAGTGACGTTGCCGGAGGGAATGCAGACGCTCGGAAATTCCGCGTTTGAGGGATGCACCGCGCTGCAAAGCATCGCTATACCCGACAGTGTGACGAGCATCGGCCTGCGCTGCTTTTTCAATTGCAGCGCGCTGCAAAGCGTGGATTTCGGAAACGGCGTGACGTATCTGTGGACGAGCGCGTTTGAAGGATGTACCGCGCTGCGATCGGTGCTGCTTCCCGACAGCGTCAGCTATATCGGCAGTTCTGCCTTTTCCTCCTGCGAAAACCTTTCCTACATTCGGCTCGGCGCGGGCGTGCAGACGCTGGAAACGCCGCTGTTTTACGGCTGCAATGCGGAAAGTATAGTCGTCAGCGAAAGCAATCCCTATTTCTGCACGGTGGAGCAGGTGCTCTATACCAGAGATCTGACCGAGCTGGTCTTTGTTCCGACGGGCTTTTCCGGGGAGTTGATCCTCCCGAAGAGCGTATCCGTCATTCGCCCGAATGCGGCGCTGAACTGCACGGGGCTGACGGCGGTAACTGTCCCCGGAAGCGTGCGGGAGATCGGCTACGGCGCGTTCTACGGCTGCGTCGGCCTGAAAACGGTGCAGCTGTCCGAGGGGATCGTTTCGATCGCCATGGACGCGTTCGGCATATGCAGGGAGCTGTCCGAGCTGAGCTTCCCCGCGTCGCTGCAAAGCATCGGACGAACGGCGTTTTCGGGATGCATCGGCCTGCGGCGGATCGTGTTTACGGGCGACCAGCCCGAGATCGAGCAGGATGCCTTCCTGAACGTGCAGGCACAGGGGGAATACCCACAGGAGAATGAAAGCTGGCAAACGCTGGCAGAGCCGCTGTGCGGTGGGATCACCTGGCCGCAGCGGCCTGTGCCTGACCCCGGCGGGAGCTGCGGCGACGGCGTACAGTGGAGCTTTTCGGAGGAAACGGGGACGTTGACGATCTTCGGCGCGGGCGTGATGGACGATCTGTTCGACGACGGCGCGGAAGCGGCGGACGTGCCCTGGGCGGCCTACCGCGAGAAGATCGTTACGATCTGCGTCGAAGAAGGGGTGCGCGGTATCGCAGGCAATGCCTTTTCCGGCTGCGGCGCGCTGACCGACGTGACGCTTGCCGCAAGCGTGGAAACCATCGGCAGCGGCGCTTTTCGGGACTGCACGGCGCTGGAGCGCATCGTGTTACCGCAGGCGTTGGGTGTGCTGGAGCCGGAGCTGTTCTGCGGCTGCACGGCGCTGCGGGAGGTGACGTTCGGCGACGCGGTCACGACTATCGGGGAGCGGGCGTTCGGTGCGTGCACTGCGCTGTGCGCGTTGCAGCTGCCGCAGACGCTGATAAATATCGAAACGTCTGCGTTTTATGCCTGCACAGCGCTGGAAGAAGTGACGATCCCCGCGTCTGTGACATACATCGGCACGCAGGCATTTGCCGCGTGCACGGCGCTGCATACCGTTCGCTTTGCGGGGGATGCACCGCAGATGACGCTGCCGTTTGAGCAGGTGACGGCGCAGGCCTATTATCCCGCACAGTCGTCGCAATGGACGCAGGAGATACGGTCCGACTGCGGCGGGTCGCTGACCTGGGTGCCGTATTGCACACAGGCGCATACATTCGGAGAATGGGAGCAAATTCGGCCGTCGACGACGGAGCAGACGGGTCTGGAAGAGCGGACGTGCCTATACTGCGGGCATACGCAGAGCAGGGAAACGGAAAAACTACAGCCGCCGCCGACCGAGCCTCCCACCGATCCTGTAACCGAGCCGCCTACCGCTCCCGCGACCGAACCGCCGACCGAACCCGTAACGCAGCCTCCTACCGATCCTCCGACGGAATCCCCGACCGTGCCTTCAACAGTGCCGCCCACGGCGGCGCCGACATCGCCGACGACAGGGACCGTGACCGAATTGCCGACCGAGCCGCTGCCGCCTCCCGCGCAACCCTCCGACGAGCGAAGCGGCCGCGCAGCGTGGATCCTTATGGGTATCGGCCTCGTGCTGCTGCTGCCGACCGTATGCGCCCTGCTGCCGCGATGGCTGCGCAGAAAATAACGGCGGATTTCCCCATGTAATAATATTTTTGAAAAAAATGAAAAAATGTATGTGCTAAAATGATGTGAACCAAATAAAGATGAGAAGTCACCCT
>CAZIGE010000019.1:0-30535 GCA_964538475.1 uncultured Oscillospiraceae bacterium
CCCCGCCATCGACGCGAATACCAAAACGCTGGGTACCATCACCGTGACGCTGGCGGAGTATACGGGCTTTCTGCTGGATGTGACGGGGAGCAACTATAATGCGCAGGTCACGGCGCTGCAGGCGGCCGTCGCCGCCGGGGAGACGAATATTACGATCCTCGGCAATGTTGATCCGCGTGCTGTCATGTGGGGTCTGTACAATGCGGCGCAGGGCACGATCGATCTGACGCTCTGTGATGTAACGGAGATCTCGGATTCTCTGCTTGGTACTACGATTGAGTCTAATTCCGGCTGTCTGAAAACGGTCACGCTGCCCAAAGTGACTACGATCGGGAATAAGGCGTTTTACAGTTGCAACAGTCTTACCGCCGTGAACGCCCCGAACTGCACGAGCGTCGGAGTGGAAGCATTTTACAACTGCGTTGCACTGACGGATGTATCCCTCCCAAAGGCAGAAAGCGTAGGGGACAGCGCGTTCCGGGCGTGCTCGCGACTCGCAACGATCTCACTGCCGAAGTGTACAACGATCGAAAGCAACGCCTTTAACGTTTGTGCAAACTTGACGAACGTCGAGCTGCCCGAGGCAACGAGCATCGGCTGGTGGGCATTCCAGAATTGTAAAGCACTTACGAGCATTGAGTTGCCCAAGCTGACGAGCGTCGGACAACAGGCATTCTCCGGTTGCACGAGCCTGACGAGCGTTACATTCGGCACGCCCGTGACCGCGTGGGGCAAATACGTGTTTGGCTTGACGAACGCCTATTATAAAGTCAACACCGAAGAACTCACGCTGACCTTTGCCGCGTACCAGATGGAATTCGTCGGCGACGATACCGACGGCTGGACGCTTTCGGAGTACTATCTCAGCGAAAACGAGACGCAGTTCTGCGGCTATACCGTGAAAGAGATCAAGATCAAAAGCGCAAGCATACCGATGAACCCCCAAGGCTCGGGTATAGTATAATAGAATCCCCATGACGCAATACAATGCCCCGGGGCTGCACACGCAGCCCCGGGGCATAAGTTTTGGTTCTATGATCGCCGTGTTCGGGATTTTGCGTTGGGAGTCATGCGCGGGTGAGCTGTTCGAGATATTCTTCCAGACAGATATCCCGCTCGTAAAGCTCCTGCGCCAGCGCCGTTCCGACGTAGCGATAGTGCCACGGCTCGTAAATAATGCCGGTAAGCTCGCTCTTTTCATTGGGATAGCGCAGGATGAAGCCGTAGCGCCAGGAATTTTGCATCAGCCACTTCTGCGCACCGGTGTTTTCCTGCGCTTCGTCCAGCAGCTGATAGGTGATGTCCACCAGATCGACCGCAAGGCCGAGCTGATGCTCGCTCGTGCCGGGGTATGCGACGACCGTTGCGGCGACGACCTCGGCTTCCTCGCGTGAGTAGCCGCGATCGATATAATATTGGATCTTTTTGTCGAACAGACCCTGCTGGTATTCCTGTGTGCGGTAAGCGGAGCAGACGATGGCCGTGTTCCCGGCGGCTTTACAGTCGGCAAGCATCTGCCTGAGCGCGTCGCAGCACTCTGCGGCGACTTTATGCCGCCCGCTGTAGGTGACAAGCTCGACTTCATAATCATCTGCAATGGCGTTCCAGGGATTCACAAGAAGGATCTCCGTGCCGTCTTCCAGAAAATAGTGCGGTTCGATCTCGGTCACGAATACGCGGCCGCGCCCCATAGTGCCGTCGTTTCGAAAGAAATAGCGTTTCCCGTCCAATTCCAGCCAGCCGATATGGCAGGCACCATCCTCGTCCAGATAGTACCGCGCATCGCCGAGATCAAGCCAGCCGCTCGTCAATGTGCCGTCGTCGGTCAGATAATAGAGCTTTCCGTCCAGTTCCGTAAGCCCGTGCCGAAGCGTGCCGTCCGATGCGAAATAGCGCATGGCACCGTCTGCTTCATACCAGCCCGTAACGGCTGCGCCGTCGTCGGTCAGGTAATATGTCTCACCGTCGCTGTAAAGCCAGCCGCTGTGCGCAAGACCGTTTGCATCGAAATAATATCGCTTGCCGTCGCGCTCTATCCAGCCTTCGCTGCGCGATGGGGCAGCGGTCGGGGCGTGGGAAGGAGAGGACGGTTCGGTCGGGTCGCTGCCGCTGTTTCGGAAAACCAGCGTGAATCCGATGATGAGTAGCAGGGTGAGCAAAACGATCACCCATATTAAAAATCTGCGCATTGTTATCGCCTCCGTGCGTTATTTGCGGGATCGCGGCTCGGATGGGGTCAGCCGATCTGCGTCTTGATAAGGACGGAGCCGGCGCTGGTGTAATCGGCAGGCTCGTAGCCCATGATCTTCAGTTTGACGGTCGTTCCTGCGGCCAAATGCCCGGACAATGTCACGCAGCGGACATATTCGCCGGGCTTGAGAAGCCCCGTTTCGCCGAGGATCTTGCCGTTTGCATCCAGAACACGCAGCTTCAGGTACTTTTCATTCTCCGCATGGTTGGTAAAATAAACGACGGCATCCGTACCGTCCATGGTCACGACACCGCAGACGGAGACGCGATAGGCCATTCCCTCCTGATACAGCATACTGTAGCCCAGCGACGCGTCCACCTGCGGCAGACCCGACTGCGCGGACGGGTCGAATGCGGGGGGGACGAATTCGCCCTGCGTCGGTGTTTGCGGAATGCACAGCGCAAGGATCATAACGACCGCGCAGACAGCCAGAACGGCGCACAGCAGGGGAAGAACGGGATCGTTATGCCTGCGGGATCTCTTCTTTGGTTTAGACAAGGAGATGCACCTCCAATTGAATTTGCTCCATTATAGCACAAAATGCGGCGCGGTTGAAGCATTTTTGTCCAAATATTCTGTAAATTTTTGCGCACGCCGATTTTTCCGATACAGATCGGGAAAAACAGGGACTCCGTGCGCAAAAAGCGCATTTTACGGTTGCTTTTCATGCGGCATTTCGATTATAATAGAGAAAAACACAAAAGGGGCGTGCGGATATGGAAGAATTGACCGATAAACTGCGGCAAGTGCTGCAACGGGCTGTGCAGGCGGGAGAGGTGGCCGGTGCGAATGCGCTGGTTTTGCGCGCGGACAGTGAGCCGGTTTATGCGCAGGCGGGCTATGCGGATGCGGAAAAGCACCTTCCGTTCACGAAAGATACGATTTGCCGCATCTATTCCATGACAAAGCCGGTCACGGCGGTCGCAGCTATGATCCTGGTCGAGCGCGGCGCGCTCGATCTCGGCGGCGGCGTGGGTGAGTATTTGCCGGAATTTTGCGATATGCAGGTGTGGGAAAACGGCCGCAAAGTACCTGCCCGCCGTAATATCCTGATCAAAGACCTGCTCGGCATGACCTCGGGGATCAGCTATCCCGCGGGCGACCCGTCCGGTCGCGAGGTCGCGTGCGTTTTTGAGGAATTGGAGGATCGTCTTTACGGCGACGATCCCATGACCACGCGGGAATGGGCGGCGAAGATCGGCACCTGCGCGCTGGCGTTCCACCCCGGGGAGAAATGGATGTACGGCGCATCCGCCGATGTGCTCGGCGCGGTGATCGAGCAGGTCAGCGGCATGAGCCTGCGCGAATTCATGCGGCGGGAGATCTTCCTGCCGCTGGGCATGGCAGATACGGATTTTTATGTCCCCGCAGAAAAAAAGGAGCGTCTTGCGCAGATCTATGAGCGGACGCCCGACGGCCTTCGGCCGTTTCGGGACGACAATCTGGGCATTTCCTATTGCGCAGACAGCTTGCCCGCGTTCCGATCCGGCGGTGCGGGACTATGCTCGACCATCGGCGATTACGCCAAATTCGCGCGCTCGCTTTTGGGATACGGGACGCAGCTGCTACAGCCGCAGACGGTGCGCGTCATGACGGGCGATCAGCTGTTTCCATGGCAGAAAGAGTGCGCATGGCGCGCATGGGAAAGCATGGCAGGGTACGGCTACGGCAATCTGTGCCGCGTACTGACCGATCCCCCTATGGCGCTGCTCAACGGCTGGAAAGGGGAATACGGCTGGGACGGCTGGCTCGGAACGTATTTCTGCAACAGCCCCGAAAATGATGTGACAGTGCTGATGTTCACGCAGCGCAAGGATGCGGGCACGCTGCCCCTGACGCGAAAACTGCGCAACGTGGTCACCGCACAGATTCGATAAGGAGGAATACCATGGACAAGCATGCCGAACAGGAGATCTTACGGCAGGTAGACGAGATCGTTGCGCGCGGACCGTTCGCGCCGACATGGGAGAGCCTGACGAAAGCACAGACACCGAACTGGTTTCGGGAAAAACGGCTGGGTATTTTTATCCACTGGGGTCTGTACAGTGTGCCCGCCAACTCCAACGAGTGGTACTCGCGCAATATGTATATCAAAGGAACGCCTGCTTACGAGCATCACCGCAAGACGTACGGAACGCAGGATCGCTTCGGCTATAAAGATTTTATTCCGCTGTTCGGGGCGGAGGACTTCGAGCCGAAGCAGTGGATCGACCTGTTTCGGGAAGCAGGCGCGGGCTATATTTTCCCCGTTGCGGAGCATCATGACGGATTTCAGATGTACGACAGTGCGCTGTCCGACTGGAACAGTGTAAAAATGGGACCCGGACGGGACATTCTGGGCGAGCTGCGCGAGGAGGCGCAGCGGCAGGGACTGGTTTTCTGCACGTCTTCCCATCGTGCGGAGCACTGGTGGTTCATGAGCCACGGAAGGGAATTCGACTCGGATGTGAAGGAGCCGATGGAAAAAGGCGATTTCTACTGGCCGGCAATGCCCGAACCGGATCATCAGGCTCTGCAAAGTGAGCCGTATCCCACGCGGGAATTTCTGGAGGATTGGCTGGCACGGACGGCGGAGATCGTTCTGCGCTACCGCCCGAGGCTGCTGTATTTTGACTGGTGGATCCAGCATGAGGCATTCAAACCGTACCTGCGGAAGCTGGCGGCATTTTATTACAACTGCGGAAAACTGTGGGGGCAGGATGTGATGATCTGCTATAAGCACGACGCGATGATGTTCGGCGCGGGGATCGTGCAGGTCGAGCGCGGCGGCTTTGCCGACGCAAAACCGTATGCCTGGCAGACCGACACGGCCGTTGCACGCAATTCCTGGTGCTATACGGATACCCTGGATTACAAGAGCAGCCGCGAGGTGATCTGGACGCTGATCGATGCGGTCAGCAAAGGCGGCAACCTGCTGCTGAATGTCGGGCCGAAAGCAGACGGCACGATCCCGCAGGGGGATCGACGCATTCTGGAGGATCTGGGGAAGTGGATGTCGGTCAATGCACAGGCGATCCACGGCAGCCGCTGCTGGCGTACATCGCAGGAAGGACCGACAGTCGTGGCGCAGGGACAGTTCAGTGACTCCGTTGCACCGACATATACGTCGGACGATTACCGCTTTACGGTAGGAAACGGCGCGATCTATGCCATCTGCATGGTGTGCCCGGAGGATGGGTGCTTTACGATCCGTTCGCTTGCGGACAGCCCGGATCAGAATATCCCACAGTTCCACGGCCTCGTGGACAAGGTGGAGATCCTCGGATACAGCGGCGCGGTCGACTGGAAAAAAGACGGTGCGGGCTTACATGTCCGCGCTGCGGTGCGCAGCGATATGCCCGTCGTCATTAAGGTAACGGTAAAATGAAGATGAAATGGTTTGCACGGGGCAAGATCGGGCGGCAACTACACAGCGTATATATTGTTGCACTGCTGATCCCGTTGACTGTGATCGGTCTGCTGCTGATCTTCTCGGCGCGGCGGACATTGCATAACTATTATGTTCAGGTGCTGGAAACGGACAACGCGCGCGTGAAAGCGCTGCTGCGGCAGATCACGACGAAGACATACGGTGTGTCCAACCGACTTTGCTTCGATGGCGAGCTGCAACGGCTGCTGTCGGAAGAATACGACAGCAGCGCGGATTTTTACCGTGCGGTCGATCAGTTCAACCAGTCTCAAGTGGGATATGACAGTGACGAAATATCCAAGATCTGCATCTACACGGATAATCCGACCGCGAAAAACTATCGACAGTTTTACTGTATCACAGAGCAGTTGGAAAGAATGCAGTGGTACGCCAGAGCGCTCGGAACATCCAGCGCGTTCTGGACATCCATTCCCGAAACGAGCAGTTCCAATACCAGCAACAATCTTTCACTGGTACGGCGCATGAATTTGCCGTCTTCGGATTATTCTGTGGTCGTTGTGGTGCAGGTGAGCGATTCGCATATCCGCACCTGTATGGAATCGAGCAGCATCGTGGACATGGTATCGCTGGACGATCAGGGGATCGTATACGGATCCAGCACCAGCCGCTACGGCGATGCACTGCCGGTGGAGGTGGATTATACGCAGCCATATTTCCGAGACAGCGGTCAGGCGGAAGTGGAGGGAAAACCGTATTACTATGCCATCTCCACCATCAATCTGTACATGACGAACTCCAGAATGTATGTCTGCAACATGGACAGCAGCGGCGTGACGGACATTCAACAGCTTACGATGACGTGGCTGCTGGTGCTGGCGGTCGCTCTGGCGGTGCCGCTGCTCACGGTGAGCCTGTACGCTTCCTATTTTTCGGGGCGTATCAATCTGCTGCGTGAGGAGATGCATAAGGCGAGCCGTCAGGATTACGACATCCTTCCGAGCTTCAGCGGCAACGATGAGTTGGCCGAAGCGTTTGAAGATCTGAAGATCATGGTACGCGATATCAAGGAAAAGGATGCGCGCATGTATGAAGCCGAACTCAACGAGCAGGCGCTGCGCAACAGGCAGCAGCTGATGGAATACAAAATGCTGTCCTCGCAGATCAATCCGCATTATCTGTATAACACGCTGGAAACGATCCGCATGAAAGCGCTGACGACGGGAAGCCGCGAGGTGGCTGACGCGATCAAGCTGCTGGGTAAGACGCTGCATTATGTGCAGGAGAATACGGGCGTGACCTTTACAACGCTGCAAAAAGAGCTGGAACACGTGCGCAGCTATCTTGCGATCCAGAAACTGCGCTTCGGAGAACGGATCAATTATGAGCTTGCGGTCGAAACGGGGATCGAACCGGAAAAGATCTCCATCCTGCCGCTGACCTTGCAGCCCGTAGTGGAAAACGCCGTCGTACACGGGCTGGAAACGGTAGACGGAATCGGGCTGGTCCGCATTCACATTCTCAGGGAAGGAAAGCAGCTGCATATCCACATCCGCGATAACGGCCGCGGCATGACCGAGCAGCAGCTGCAAAGCATCATGGACGGCATCAATGCCCCGCAGCTGCCGCACAGCAGCATTGCGCTGTATAACATCCATCAGCGCATCCGCCTGCGCTACGGGGAGGCATACGGGGTAAAGGTGGAGAGCACGCTCGGGCAGGGAACGGAGGTCTGCCTGTGCATACCCGCAGAATGAACAAAAATTCAGGTGTCAGGTGATATTTTTCGGGTATATTATCTAGAAATTACGATGTTTTTTTCGCAGCGCGCTTTTGATATAGTATATTCGTGAACGGCTGCAAGGCCGACATGAAATTTAGGGAGGAAATATACTATGTTCAAAAGAGTTCTGGCTATGACTCTGGCACTGATGCTGATGATCGGATGCTTTGGCGTTGCGGTCTATGCGGATGTGAACTCCGTACCCGAAGAATTCGAAGCCTTTATCGCCTACGGCGGTGACAAGGTCGACGACGGCGACTGGGGCTACGGCTATGCCGGCGTAGATGCCGAGGGCATCACGGCCGTGAAGGAAACCATTAAGGTCGGCGAAACCAAGACGATCTCTCTGACCTTTGCGGAAGCTTCCCCCAATGCGTGGTACTTCGCACCCTGCCTGGTGGCCGACAATGTTGTTGCCATCCGCACGCTGAAGTTCGACATCGTCTGCAAGATCAACGGCGAAGAAGTCGAGATTAACAAAAATGCAGACGCGGACGGCAAGCTCTGGTGGATGGAAGGTACCGGCGATTATCAGATCGACGAGTGTATCCGTCTGGCGGGCGGCTACAATGAGTGGGGGACCAAGTACATCGAAGAACCCTCCAATATTACTTCCATTGAATATACGATCACGCTCAAGGCTGTTTCCGACATCGAAGGCGGCTATGAGTTCGAAACCTTTATCGCCTACGGCGGTGACAAGGCCGAGGAGAACGACTGGGGCTACGGCTACACCGGCTCCGATGTCGAAGGCATCACGGCCGTGAAGGAAACGATCAGAGTCGGCGAGACGAAGACGATCTCGCTGACCTTTGACCAGCCTTCCATCAATGCATGGTACTTTGCTCCCTGCCTTGTGGCGGAGAGCGTCGGGGCGATCCAGTATCTGGACTTTGATATCACCTGCAAGATCAACGGCGAAGATGTCACCATTGACATGGCAGCTGATGCCGACGGCAAGACCTGGTGGACGGAAGGCACCGGTGATTATCAAAGCAACGAATGCATCCGTCTGGGCGGCGGCTATAATGAGTGGGCGACCAAGTATGTCGCCGAACCCACCAATGTTACCTCCATCGAGTATACCATCACGCTGAACGAAGTTTCCGAGCAGGCACCCAACGGCGGCGAACAGGAGCCTGTCGCAGCACTGCCCGAGCAGTTCGAGCTGTTCGTGGCCTACGGCGGCGATAAGGCCGAAGAGAACGACTGGGCTTATGGCTACACCGGTACGGATGTTGAAGGCATCGCGGCCGTGAAGGAAACCATCAAAGTCGGTGAGACGAAGACAGTTTCTCTGACCTTCGCAGAGCCCTCCGTCAACGCGTGGTACTTTGCGCCCTGCCTGGTTGCAGAGGATGTTTCTGGTGTGACCGGTCTGGAATTCACAGTGGTCTGCAAGATCAACGGCGAAGAAGTCACTGTGGACATGGCAGCCGACTCTGACGGCAAGGTCTGGTGGACGGAAGCCACGGGCGACTACACCGCTACGCAGTGCATCCGCCTGGCCGGCGGCTTCAATGAATGGGCGACCAAGTACATTCAAGAGCCTTCCGATATCACCTCCATTGAATACACCGTTACCCTGACCGCTGTGACCGGAGACGCGACAGGAGATGAAAACCCCGTTGAAGGCCCCGTGTTTGACCCCGCGGCCACTTACAACGCATACCTGCTGTTGCAGACACCCAACTGGACCTACCGCAATGCATGGAACGATAAGACCAACGGTATCGATGCCGAAACCTGGGGCAATGCACTCTACGGCAACGAGACAGATGAATGGTATGGCAAAATCACCGATGCCGTGCTCGCAGGTAACGGTACATACACCATCGAGATCACCGATTTCGGCACGATCTTCGAAGATGACTTTGCAACCGCCGGACAGGATTACTTTAACATCCTCGGCTTTACGAGCGATGCGCCTCTGGGAGGTCTGACCATCACCAATGTCAAGCTGATCGTCGACGGCACGACCAGACATACGGTCGAAGAAGGCTACCAGAACCCCGATGATACGGAATATGTCAACATCCTGATCCAGAACATCTGGAACAGCGATGTCAAGGAGATCAGCTATTATCCCGCGCCGACCACCTCCTTGAAGATCGAGTTTACGGTTTCCGGTTTCAGCTACGACAAGAAGGACGAGAACACCGTAACGCCCGATCCGACCGAGCCGACTCCGAACGAGCCGACGAAGAACGACGGGCAGCCCGCTAATACCACTGCGATCGTGATCGCCGTTGTGGCGGTGGTCGTGGTTGCCGGTGCTGTGGTGGCCGTGATCGTTCTGAAGAAAAAGAAGAACGCCTGATCTTAAGGAGATGGCGTACAGGACATTTTAGCATGACATTTTCGAGAGCGGCATGACTTCGGTCATGCCGCTCCTTCGCCCGAGCGTGCCACACAGGAGGCTGTATGCGTTTATTATTTGAACTGGATGCACACGACTACGCGGATTGCACCCACGATTTTGTGCGAAATTCCGCAAGAAGCATTATCATCCGCTGCGGCAAAGTCGCCATGATCCACAGCCTGCAATATGATTATTACAAATTCCCGGGCGGCGGTATCGAAGCGGGTGAATCTCCTGTTGCCGCGATGCTCCGCGAAACACGGGAAGAGGCCGGCCTCATAGTGAAAGCCGAAACTGTGCGGGAATACGGCTATGTACACCGCGTACAGAAAAGCGACAGTGACCCATCCGAGCGCTTTGTGCAGGATAATTATTATTATCTGTGCGATGCGGAAAGCGACACCGTTATGCAGGCGCTGGATGCGTATGAGGCGAATGAGCGCTATACGCCGGAGTTTGTCGATCCCGTTCTTGCTATCGAAAAAAACCGTAAGGTGCAGGGAAGTCCGTACGATCCGCTGGTGCTCGAGAGGGAAGCGAGGGTGCTTGAACTGTTGATCGCAGAAGCGCGGACTTAACGCCGCGTCGAACGACCGCACGCAAAATGCCGAAAGAAACATACAAAAACGGAGCGGCGTGGCTTTCACCACGCCGCTTGGGACATATTATGGGTTGAAGAACGGTATTCGGACAGTGCTTATGCGGCAGGGCCGTAGTGGAAGGTGATCTCAATGGTTTGAATGTTCGAGATCACTTCATCATTCCGATCGATAATGCCAACGGGGGAGACATCGGTCAAATCGCCGTCGACCGTGCGCGCTTCGTCGGGGAGCTTCGTTACCCATTCGTTGAACAGGTTCACACGCGTCGTGATCTGATTGTCCGCAGTGGTATAGGGCTTGGAAGCGAGCGTATACACCTCGCCGTTGATCGTGATCTGCTGAATATCGATGACCCAGCCGGGGTGTACGGTATCGCCGTTCGTGATCGCCAACGCGGCAAACGCGATCCCGGCGGAGCAACCGCCTGCCGTGCCTGTGAAGTCCAGTGCAACGGTATAGTCGCCCTCACCGTCGATCAAAGCCGTCGTGTCCTTCAGCCCTGCCGTGATGGAATCGGGGTTGTAGGTATCGCCGACACTGTAGGTGCACTGATAATCGCCGCTGTTCCACATGATCCACGCCAGATTTGTCGTATCGGTCACATCCACCGTGTCATCGCGGAACGTCTCGGGGGCATCCTTAATGGCGGCGTTGATGCGGCGGTCTGCCATGATCCCTTCTTCGTCCTGCGTCATGAGGCTATGGCTCTGAACATTGTGCTGCTTATAATAGCCTGCCAGTTCATCGACCATTTTAAGCTCCGTGCGCTTATAGAACGCACTGCAATCCCATAGGCAGGAGGTATAATTGTACTTGTCGCACAGCGACAGGAATATCTGATGGTACAGGTCGGTGTTGTCCTGCACCTTTGTGGCGTACAGAACGCCGTATTCGCCGATCACAACGCCGACACCCTGCTCGGTGAATTTCGTCATTTGCGCCAGAGTTTCGACCATGTAGTTGATATCGGACTTTGTGCCCCATTTGACACTGGACTGCCCATCGCCGCAGTACGACCACGGATCGTAATAGTGTACCGAGATCAGCAGGCGATCTTTTGCGCTGTCCGTCGGCATGACGAAGCGGTCGTCGCAGGTGTTGGCAATGTTTGTGCCAAAGCCGGGGATCAGCAGGAAGCGGCTGGCATTGTTGCCGCCGGTGGCGCGCACGGTATCGACAAATGCCTGATTGACTGCGTTGGCCAGTTCATATTTTTCGTCATCGCTCAGGTAAGACTGGATGGAATCGGAGCAGTAGATGGAGTTTTCGTCAAAGCGTGCACCGATCTCTTCGTTTGCACCCTCAAAAATCAGGTGGTAATCGTAATTGGCAAAGCGCTCGGCCAGCTGCTTCCACATTCCGCGGTAAGCTTCCATAGCCTCGTTGCGGGTCAGCTCGCTTTCCGAGCCGAACAT
Source organism: uncultured Oscillospiraceae bacterium (assembly GCA_964538475.1). Lineage (GTDB taxonomy): Bacteria > Bacillota > Clostridia > Oscillospirales > Oscillospiraceae > Faecousia. Next base: position 11,781 of record CAZIGE010000019.1, read on the forward strand.
TCCGTACCAGCCACCATCCCAGTGATCGTTCACGATCACGAACATATCGGCTGCGAGCGCCCAGTCGATGATCTCCTGCACTCTGTCCAGATACTCGGGGGCGATGGTATAGTCGCCGTCCGTGGCGAGCGTCGTTGCGTTGGTCATCCAGGCAACGGGAATGCGCAGTGTATCAAATCCCGCATCTTTCATGCCGCGGATCATTTCTTCCGTTGTTTCGGGTTGTCCCCAGCAGGTTTCATAATAGGTCGGGATATCCGAAAATTTGCTGCCGATATTGGTGTCGCACGCTTCCATCGTGTTTCCGAGGTTCGTGCCGTTTCCCATCATATGCACCAGTTCCAGCGCGGTCAGATCGCGGTTCATCACATCCTGCTCCGGCGGTTGTGTGCCGCTCGGCTCCTGTGACGGTTCAGTGGGTGTTTCCTGCGGTGCGCAGCCCGCAAACAGCGCGCCGAGCAGCGCCAGCGCCAGTATGAGACTTACTAACTTTTTCATTTTGCACTCTCCCATCATTCCGCAAATGTCATGCCGCTGATCGTAAAGGTCACGGACACGACCTGCGGATCATCCAGATCGATATTCAGTACATGGTTTTCCGTGTCGACGGTCACCTCCGCTACGGAGCTGCCGTCCCACGCGTTAAAGGGGTCGTTCGTGTCAAATACGCCGTTGCTCTTCATGGCATCCTTGAACTCGGGATTTGTAATGGTCAGCTCTACGCCGTCGACCACGATCCGATCCCAGCGGATCTGACAGGCAACAACATTGGAACGAACCTGCTGCGCCGTTGTGACATCGTGATCCTTGATATAGATCGAGGTGAGGTTGTTCAGCCCCGTTACACCGAGCGCGACAGTTTCCGCACTCAAATCGGCGCAGTCGAACGAAAGGGTATATTGCCCGTCCTGCGTGATCTCCAGCACTTCGCCGGTTTCGTTGTTGAAACAGCCGAGCGCTGTATCATTCCACATAACATTCAGTGCCAGACGAAGGATCTTTTGCACCACCCGTTTTTCGACTGTTACATTCACGATCTTTTCCACGCCGTCGGAGGAGCGGATGATGATGCGTGTCGTTCCGGCCGAAACGCCTCTGATCTTGCCGTATTTGCTCACGGTGGCGATGTCGGTATCTTCCGAGGTGTAGCTCAGCGAGATGCCTGTCGCCGAGGTCGTCAGTGCTGCTTCGATCGCGACCGCCTCCGTCTCCGTTACCGTGTAGCTATCGGCAGCCGTTGTGATGACGGTGTCCGTTTTCGGTTGCGTGACTGTCGGCTGCGGTTTCGTTTCGGGCTGCGTCGCAGCAGGGGAGCCCGAGCAGGCACAGCAGAGCATGACGCACAGCACCGCACACAGCACCGGCGCAATAAGTCGCATTGTTTGTTTCATAGGTTCTTTTCTCCTTTTTCCGACTCAGGCTTTTCGGTCACAGCGCCGGGCTCTTTTTCGATTTCGCGGAAAAAGCGTCGTGCATAGCCGGAAACAGTAAAGATGATGCACGCCGGTCCGACGAGAAATCCGATAAATACGGTCGTCACGTTCCAGCTGAACAGTGCGACCTGCGCGACGATCGCGATCAGCAGAGTCAGTGTCTTGACAAAATACCGCGTGGAGATGTCCGCCGAGTTTTTCAGCGTACGCAGCAGGGTGTTTTCATAGCGTGCCTGCAGGGCAAACGCAAACAGAAATCTGCGCAAAAACACAAATGCGGCTACCATGCCCATGATGAGGAAAATGATCGGATTGCCGTCGAGCTGCTCAAACAGCGAAAAGTCCAGCCAAACCACATAGCAGCAAAACAGGAAAAGCAGCCCGTAGGGAATACCGCTTTTGAAGTTTTTACGAAATGATTTCACAAAATCCCTTGCAACGTAGCCGTCTTCGCCACCTTCCATTTTCATGCATACATCAAAAGCCGCAACAGTCGCCCCGCCCAGCGTAACGATGGGCAGGGAAAACAGCATCCACAGGAAATTTATCTTAACAATGTTGACCAGCCCCTGCATGATCTTATACAGGATGCCGTCCGCACCGAAAGCCTTCATGAAAGTACTCCTTTCGGAAAGGACTGTCCCCATACGGGGACAGTCACGGTGATTATTTGTCGCCTGCGCGAACTGCTTCTTCCAGAGCGTGTCGGATCGCGGCCTGCTCCAAAGACCACTGCACGCATTCATCGTAGCCATACGCCTTGGCCTGCGCGATCATTTCGTTGACGAGACGCTCGTACTCGGCATCGCTCGTGGCGTAGAGTGCCTTCCAGCTGTAGGTGGTGATGACCTCGGTGACGGCGCTCCAGGTGGTCTTGAATTCGCCTTCCTTGGAGGCCAGCACGAAAGTGGTGGAGGGGGCGATCTTGTAGTTCGTGCTCTTCATGTAGTCTTCGATGGTGCTGTAGCCGACATGCGATCTCCAATCGTCTTCGATCTCACCGGCGGAGGTCGCCAGATAGCTTCTCCAGTACTTGTAGTTGAAACGTTCGCCGTTGGAGTCGGGGTTGAACGCGTCCATGCTCCAGGTGGTGTTGTTGATCTGCAGAGAGCCGGAGTTGAAGTCGCCGGTGCCCTCGAACTCGCCGATCAGCTGGGTATTTCTCTTGTTGAAGTAGGCTTTCTGGCCGAACTCCGTCCAGTGAGTGTTGCCGTCTTCGTCATAGTACCAGCACAGATCCTTCGGGCCGTAGAAATAGGTCATAACGCCTTCGGGGGTACACAGCCAGTTGATGATCTCCATACATTTTTCGGGATATTCGGTATCCGCACCGATCGTCCAGATGCGGCTGTTACCGTAAGTAGACAGACCGTAAACGAGCGGAGATGCCTCGTTCGGAACCAGCGAGCACATCATCTTGCCTTCCGCCACATGCTCCTCGCTGTTATAACCGAGTGAACCGGAGTAGTTGAAGATGGAGAAGAACACGCCGCTCGCTTTCAGCTTTTCGTCCATCTGGTCGAAGGTCTGGGACATGGAGTTGGGGTCGACCAGACCGTTTTGATACAGCTGGTTGAAGAATTTCAGAGCCGTCAGGTACGGGCCGTTTTCTTCCAGCGTCGGATGCAGGGTGCCCGTATCGGGGTCGTACAGACCCAGACCGGAGTTTTCGTCATAGCCGTAATAGGCGGTGGCGAAGGATTTAACATACATGACCATATCGCCATCCCAGTCGGGCCACATAGAAACGGCGTAGGTCTCGTTTCCGTTTTCATCCAGCGGGCTGATCTTCTTCATGTCGATAAACAGTTGCAGCAGATCGTCCATATCGTTGATCTCGGGATAGCCCAGCTGCTTGTACAGATCCCAGCGAACATCCCATGTGTAGAAGAACGACGCGTGATCCGAAGACGATCCCGCTACGTCACCGCCGAAGCCGTAAACCGTCTGTTCGCCCGTTACGCTCTCGGTCAGCTTTGCGTTCTTTTCCATGGCAGGCTGCATATTCTCGTAAATATACGGGCCGTATTCCTGCACCAGATCGTCTTCGTTCCAATCGTAGAGCATACCGGCCTTGATCGCACGGGTATAGTTCTCGCCGTCGCCGCCGAATACAACGATGTCGCCCAGCGAGCCGGACTCCATACGCGTTTCAAACACGCCGTCGGTGGACGGAACGATGTTCAGGATCACATTGAACTTGTCTTTCAAAATCTTTGCGATCCAGCCGGTCTGCTCGCCGCTGAAATTGGCCAGTTCGCTGAAAACCGTCAGGGTGATCGTTTCGTTCTTGCCCGAGTCAGTGTGGCAGCCGGTGAAAATACCGCAGCACATCACGGCGATCAGCGCCAAAGCGATCAGTTTTACGAATGCAGTATGTTTGCTCATTAAAATATCCTCCTTATCATGGTTGCATCAGCCCTTAACGGCGCCGAGCATGATTCCCTTTTCGAAATAACGCTGCATGAACGGATACACCATCAGGATCGGAATGACCGAAACCATGGAAACGGTGTATTTCATGACCTTGGAATTGGCCATATCCGCAATGAAGTTTCCGGGATCGTGGCCGCCTCCGATCATGCCCGCAAGGTTGCTGGCTCTGTTCAGGTAATTGTACAGCAGGTGCTGTAGGGTATACAGGCTGGAATTTTCCTGCATCAGGATCAGCGAATCCGTAAAGGAATTCCAGTGTCCCACGGCACCGAAGATGGCGACCGTTGCGAGGATCGGTGTGCTCAGCGGCCAGATGATCTTTCGGAATATCTGGAAATAGCTCGCACCGTCGATGGATGCGCTTTCTTCCAGCTCGGCCGGGATCGACTCGATGTATGTCTTGACCAGAATGATATTATACGGCGCGACGATCCCCGGGATGATGTACGCCATAAAGCTGTTGGTCAGCCCCAGCATATTCATATTCATGTACCAGGGGACAAGTCCTGCGTTGAAATACATCGTGATGACGATGAAGCGATACCAGATCTTGCGGTGCCACATTTCCTTTTTTGTTACCAGATATCCGATAAAGCCCGTCGCGGCGACCATCAGCGCTGTGCCGATCAGCGTGCGGGCAAAGGTGACGATAAACGCCTGCTCAATGTCGTCGACCTTCATCATGTTGATGTAGTTCTGGATATTCACACCTTTCGGCCACAGCGTCACCGTGCCTTTGACGACCTCCGTGCTGTTGGAGATGGTATTGATAAAGATGTAGTAAAACGGGAAAATGCAGCTGAGCGTAAACAGGAAAAAGCCGAGATAGTTTACGCTGTCGAACAGATAATCCAGCGCGGTGCGCTTATAGATCAGGTCGCCGCCGGCCGTTCTTTTCGGTTTGCCCATATTCACACCTCCTGTCAGACGACACCGCTGCCGCGGATCCACTTCGAGGCCGTGTTAGCCACGAACAGCAGCGCGATCGAGATCAGCGATTTGCTCATGCCCACCACCGTGGACAGCGGGATGTTGCCCGAGTCGATGCCGAGCTTGTATACGTACAGATCCAGCACTTCCAAGAATTCCAGATTTTGTGCATTGGAGAACACGAGGTACTGATCCATGCCGTTGCTCAGAATTCCCGCGATGGACATGACCAGCATGACCACGAATGTCGGCAGCAGACCCGGAACGGTGATGTGCCAGATGCGGCGGAAGCGCCCTGCGCCGTCCACGGTCGCCGCTTCATACAGCTGCTGGTCGATCCCCGCAATACCGGAAAGATAGATGATCGCGCTCCAGCCGGTGCCTTTCCACATACCCCACAGCAGCATTTTCAACCAGGAGAGCTGCTCGTCATTGAGGTAGTTGTGGCTGTATTTTGTACCGGTCAGGTTGCTCAGCATGGTATTGATGAAGCCGTCGCTGCTGAAGATCGCGAAGGCGATGGCGTACACCAGGACCCAGCTGATAAAGTTTGGGATCGTGGTAAAGGTCTGCACGAAACGCTTGAATTTGGCCGAGCGAACCTCTGTCAGCAGGATCGCGAACAGCATCGGCACCCAGCTCGTTGCAATTCCGAGACCACTCATCACCAGCGTGTTGCGCAGCACCGTCAGCAGCTTGTCCACATACGCTTCGCTTTGCACCAAGGTTTTGAACCATTTGAAGCCGACGAATTTATCCATGCTCAGCGTACTGCCGGCTGTGTAATCAAAAAACGCATAGCGCCAGCTCAGCAACGGCAAATAGGAAAACGCCAAAACCAGCACAAGGAACGGAAGCAGCATCAAAAAGAGCTGATATTTGGGCTCCATTTTCATCTTTTCGCCCTGCGCCGCTTTCGGCACGACACAAAATACCAGAACATTCACGATCAGCTGTGCGATCGCCAACACGGCGAAGATCCAGAAGCCGCCCGGAAGGTGGCAATCGACCTTTGCGGTGTCCGCGCTTCCGCTGATGAGGACATAGCTGACATAGATCAGCAAAATGCCGACCGTCATGGTCGCACTGCCGCCCAACAGGAAGCGGTTTCCGGCATGCTTCATCCGATGGTTGCCCAGACTCATACATCCGCCTGCCGCAGTTACCGCCACGCCGACCAGAGTCAGCAGGCACGCGGCAAACAGCAGGTAGAAATATGTTTCGTTCAGCCATCCTTTCTGGAATGCCCGTCCGAGTCCTTCGGTCAGCGCGGAATAGGAAATACCGCCCGTAAACAGGGAGGATGTCCCCTTGATCGTAGCCTGGCCGGATTTCAGGATCATGTGCGTCGGAGATGCGCTCGGGAGAAACAGCAGCAACGCAAATACAAGCAAAAGCAGCCTGCTCAGGATATAGGGTACTTTGGCCTTTTGTAATTGCGGCGCGGCGATCTCGGGTTCGCGCAGCTGCGCGGGTAATCGCTCGCCCATGCAAACACCTAACCTTTCTGCTCGCAGATTTTTACGCTAACATTATATTACACAAGAAGCGGGAAAAAAACATCAATATCTTTCACTAAAATGCACGAAAATTGAGCACCGCCGCAGACATGCCTGCTGCGGCCGCGAGAAAAAGAGCCCGCAAACCGCACACGGGGCGGCTTGCGGGTTCGGAAGCATGCTATCTTACGGGACAAGGGCACCCTTGTCCGTGTTCTGCCTGTCGGCAGAACACGATGTGCCTTTGTATTTTTTGCGATACTCGGCGGGGCTCATCCCGACGTATTTGCGGAATTTGATGTGGAAATAGTCCACATTTTTATACCCTATGTGTTCGGCAATGGCGTAGACTCTGGCATCATCCTGCAAGAGCAGCTCCTTGGAACGCTCGATGCGCACCATGTCCACATAGGAATTGAAATTCTGTCCCATTTTCTTGGTGAAGATCTTGCCGAGATACGAGCGATTATAGCCGAACAGCGGCGCGATGTTTTCCAGTGTGATATTTCCCGCATAGTTGCAGTGGATATAGTGCAGGATATCGCCAAGAACGCTGTCACGCGTGGAAATGCCGGTGCATTCCATGAAAATGTCAAATCGCGTGCGGAAGAAATCCAGGATCTCATACAGGCAGGACGCGTTGGCCACGGTGCTGATGATCTCCGTGTTGGAAAGGAACGGGATGTCCGTTCCGATGTAGAGGTGCCTGACCTGCATTTTGATTTGCAGATACAGATCGGTCAGGAACAGGCGGACGGAGGCAATGCTTGCGGATGTGCGGCAAAGCTGCGTTTCCAGATCGTGCAGCGCCTGCTCAATGACGCGCCGGTGAAAGGAAGTGATTCCGTCCAGGATCGCCGCGGCGTATTTTTGAAGGGCTTCGCTGTCGAGCGCATCGCCTTCCTCCTGCGCGGGCAGCTGCGTATCATCCAGTATGTATCGGTCAGCGCGGCAGAAAAAGCGGCGCTGGAGCAGTGAACATGCCGTTTGATAGGAACGCGAAATGTCCTGTGCACGGTTGACGACCGGCCCGAAAGCAAAGAAGATCGCGTCTTCGGTTTTTCCGTGTGCGGTCCTTGCGAGGAAGCCGGCAACATCCTGCACCCGAGCGATGGTGCTTTCCCCACGCAGGAACAGAACATCCTGCCCGGAGAGGCGAATGTGGTCGTATTCGTAATGGTTCGCGCCGCTGAGACTTTGCAGGACGGGCGCAATGCCCGCTGCACTTTGCAGCAGGACCACACAGTAGCGGTCGGAAATGAGCTGAAGCTCGACCAGCTCCGAGGGGGCGGGGACGGCTGTGCCGCCGAGCAGGTCGGCAATCACGGCGGAGCGCGCCTTGCGGCGATAAAACTCCGTGAAACTGCGGCGGGAAAGTTCGTCGTCAAAGCGTTGCCGCAGGGTGAGCAGGACATCTTTCAACTCGTCGTCGTCAATGGGCTTGATCACATAATACTGTGCGCCGTAACGCATGGCCTCCTGCGCATAACGGAAATCGGTATAGCTGCTGACGATCACGACAACGCCGCGAAAACCGCGCTCTCTTGCGATGCGCAGTGTTTCCAGACCGGATAACCCCGGCATACGGATATCGAGCAGCACGACATCCGGCTGCTCGGACAGGATCTTTTCCAGTGCCGCATCTCCGTTGGCCGCTTCGGCGGCGATGGAGAAGCCGAGTTCTTCATAAGGCAGCAGATGCTTGATGCCGTCACGAATAATGTCTTCATCATCGGCGATCAGGATTCTGTACAAGACGGAACGCTCCCTTCATTTGCGCGTATTTCCGAGGCAGGCAAAACCGGTCGAAGCTGTCTAGATTATACAGCAGTTTGACAGCCTTGTCAAATTTAAGTAGTGATTTTTCTATAATTTGCACAGTAGAAATCGCGGGGTTTTTGGATTAAAATAACAATGAACCTAAGATGGCCTGAACATGGCCGTCATAAAAGCAAGGAAAGAGGTGCCTTACCTATGAAATTCAGTAACGGATGCTGGCTCAACAAAGAGGGCTGCGAATGTTTTTCCCCCGCAGAGGTTTATTTTTCCGAGATCGGCGCGGAAAGTGTGGAGATCTGCGCCCCGACTTCCAAGATCCGTCATCGCGGCGACACGCTCGGCGGGATCAACCTGTCGATCTGTGTTTCCGCGCCCTACCCGGAAGTGCTGCGTGTTCAGACGAGACACCATAAGGGACTGCGCGCGCGTACGCCCCGATTTGATATCACCCCTGCGCAGACGGGGGTGCTGAAAGCGGAAGAGACGGAAACCATGCTGATCGTTTCCAGCGGCAGCCTGCGCATGGAGATCCGAAAGGACAATGGCGAATTCGCCTTCCTGCGCGGAGAGGAAAAGTTGACATCTTCGCTGTATCGCGACCTTGCTTACATGAAAACAGACTGGAAGGGCTTCGCCTATGACAAAGGGCCGAACGATGCATATATGCGTCAGCGGCTCAATTTGGGCGTCGGCGAGCTGGTTTACGGGCTGGGCGAGCGCTTTTCCGCGTTCGTCAAGAACGGACAGAGCGTGGATATCTGGAACGAGGACGGCGGCACATCCACGGAGCAGTCGTATAAAAATATCCCATTCTATCTGACGAACCGCGGCTACGGCGTGTTTGTCAATCATCCCGAGCGGGTCGGCTTCGAGGTGGCTTCCGACCATGTGGCGAAGGTGCAGTTTTCCGTACCCGGGGAGTATCTGGATTACTACATCATCAACGGGCCGAGCATGAAGCAGGTGCTTTCGCGCTATACCGACATCACCGGAAAACCGGGCATGCCTGCGGCGTGGACGTTCGGCCTGTGGCTGAGCACTTCGTTCACGACCGATTACGACGAGGAGACGGTCAACAGCTTTGTAGACGGCATGTTGCAGCGGGGTATCCCGATGAAGGTGTTCCACTTCGACTGCTTCTGGATGAAGGAGTTCAGCTGGTGCGACTTTTTGTGGGATCCGCGCGTGTTCCCCGACCCGAAGGGCATGCTGCGGCGGCTCAAGGAGAAGGGGCTGAAGATCTGCGTCTGGATCAACCCCTATGTCGGACAGGAGTCTGCCATTTTCGAGGAAGGGATGCAGCATGGCTACTTCCTGAAGCGGCCAAACGGAGATGTCTGGCAATGGGACATGTGGCAGCCGGGGCTGGCGATCGTGGACTTTACCAATCCCGAGGCATGCCGCTGGTATACGGAAAAGCTGCATGGTCTGCTGGATATGGGCGTGGATTGCTTTAAGACGGATTTCGGCGAGCGTATCCCGACCGACTGTGTCTATTTTGACGGCTCCGATCCCGAGAAAATGCACAATTACTACGCCTACCTTTATAACAAAGTGGTTTACGATGCGATCTGTGCCAAAAAGGGAAAGCAGGAGGCGATCCTGTTTGCCAGATCCGCTTCCGTCGGGAGTCAGAAATTCCCCGTTCACTGGGGCGGCGACTGCTGGAGCGATTATGAATCCATGGAGCAGAGCCTGCGCGGCGGCCTGAGCCTGACGTGCTCCGGCTTCGGTTTCTGGAGCCACGATATCGGCGGCTTCGAAAGCAAATCTTCTGCGGATGTTTACAAGCGCTGGTGTGCGTTCGGCCTGCTGAGCACACATTCGCGGCTGCACGGCTCGGGCTCTTACCGCGTGCCGTGGACCTATGACGAAGAAAGCGTCGATGTGGTGCGCTTCTTTACCCGACTGAAAGCGCGGTTGATGCCGTATCTGTATCGAAGCGCTGCGCAAACGGCTGAAACGGGTGTTCCGATGATGCGCGCAATGGTGCTGGAATTCCCGCAGGACAGAAATTGCCAATATCTGGCAACACAGTATATGCTCGGCGACGATCTGCTGGTTGCCCCCATTTTCAATGATCGCGGTCTGGCCGAATATTATCTGCCCGAGGGAAGATGGACTTCGGTGCTGAGCGGCGAGGAGAAGCAGGGCGGCAAATGGTACACAGAGCACCATGACTATTGCAGTATCCCGTTGTATGTGCGTGAAAACAGCATCGTGGCATTCGGCGCTCGGGATGATGACCCGGTTTATGACTATGCCGACGGCGTGACATTACGGGTGTATGCACTGGAAGACGGCATGACTGCGAAAACACAGGTCATCTCCGCGCAACGGGAAGTCTGCCTGCGCGCGACGGTGACCCGCAAGGGAAATAGCTATAGCATATGCGTGGAAACGGATAAGCCGTGCTGCGTGGAGCTTGTCAACCTGCCTGTTGAACCGATTCGCCTGACATCGGGCGGCAGCGTAACGGTCTCGGTGTGAGGATATTGCTATATGGAACAGAAAATCGAACAGCTGTTGCGTCTTCTGACCACGGAAGAAAAAATCGATATGATCCACGGCGCGGGACTGTTTCGGACAGGCGCGGTGGAACGCCTTGGCATCCCGCCGCTGCGCTTTTCCGACGGCACGACCGGCGTGCGCGGCGAATATCCTGATCGCGATTGGCGCTATATCGGCGACGGGAGCGATCTGGTAACATATCTGCCGTGCAACAGTGCACTGGCCTCGACATGGGATAAGGAAGCGGCCTATCGCATGGGAACGGTTCTGGGCGCAGAGGCAAGAGGCCGCGGCAAGGATGTGATCCTCGCGCCGGGACTGAATATCAAGCGCACGCCGTTGTGCGGAAGAAACTTCGAGTATATGAGTGAAGACCCGCATCTGACCGGAGAGATCGCAGCGGAGCTGGTCAGGGGCATTCAAAGTCAGGACGTGGCGGCATGTGCCAAGCATTTTGCGGCCAATTCACAGGAGACGAACCGACTGTGGGTCGATACGATCGTTGACCGCCGAACGCTGGAGGAGATCTATTTTCCCGCTTTTCGGGCGGCGGTGGAAAAAGGCGGCCTGTTTGCGATCATGGGCGCGTACAATCTGCTCAACGGCGAGCACTGCTGCACCTCGACGCAGCTGCTCAACGGGGTGCTGCGCGAACAATGGGGGTATGACGGCCTGATCGTCTCCGACTGGGGCGGCGTGCATGATACCGCTCTTGCGGCCGAGTCCGCGCTGGATGTCGAGATGGATGTGACCTACGATTTTGATAAGCACTGTATGGCCGACGCGCTGCTTCAAAAAGTGAAGGCAGGCGAAATAGACGAATCGCTGATCGACGAAAAGGTGCGCAACATTCTGCGCCTGATGCTGCGGCTGCACATGATCGCAGACGCGAAACAATCGCGTAAAACGGGTACTTATGATGATCCCGCGCATCGTGAAGCGGCGCGCGAGATCGCGTCGGAGGGAATGATCCTGCTTAAAAACGAGGGCACGGTGCTCCCGCTGGACGCGAAAAAGGTGAAGACTGTGGCAGTCATTGGCGGCAATGCGGTGACGACCCATGCATTTGCCGGCGGCAGCGCCGAGATCAAGGCACTTTACGAGATCACGCCGCTGCTGGGGATCAAAAAACTGCTCGGCGGCAATGTGCAGGTGCATTATACATCGGGCTACGGCGTGCCGGTCGCGGGCAGTCGCCCGGAGATCAGCTGGCAGGCGACCTCTACGCAGGAAGCGGAAAGGCCGCGTGAACCGATGCTGACACAGGCCAACCTGGAGGAAGCGGTGACACTGGCAAAACAGTGTGATGCGGTGATCTTCGTCGGCGGATTGAACCACGACTATGATACGGAGGGTCTGGATCGGGCGGATATGCGCCTTCCTTATGGGCAGGATGCGCTGATCGAGGCGCTGCTGGATGTCAGGCCGGATACCGTGGTCGTTATCTACGGCGGCTCGCCCGTGGAGATGCCGTGGCTTCCGAAGGCGCGTGCGCTGCTGTGGACCTATTATGCGGGCATGGAGGGCGGAACGGCGCTTGCAGATGTGCTGTTCGGACGCGTAAATCCCTCCGGCCGTCTGGCGGAGACTATGCTGAAAACGGCGGATGCATGCCCGGCGACCATTGGCCGGGAGTGCGTGGAATTTGCCGAGGGCGTTCTGGTCGGATACCGATACTATAATAAATATGATACCGCGGTGAATTTCTGCTTCGGGCATGGCCTGAGCTATACCGAGTTCTCTTATCGCGATCTGCAGATCAGGGGCAGGGAAGTTTCGCTGAAAGTCAAAAACGAGGGCGCAGCATTCGGCAAGGAAACCGTGCAGCTGTATGTGCAGGGAAGCGAGATGCAACAGCTTCGCCACTTCGAAAAGATCGCGCTGCTGCCACAGGAGGAAAAAACGGTGGAATTTACGCTCTGTGACAGAGATTTTGCCGCATTTGATACAGAAAAAGGTGAATTTGCGGTCGTCGGTGGCACCTATGTCATTCAGCTGGGCGCATCCAGCCGCGATATTCGACTGTCCGAAACCATTCAAATCGCTTGAGACTCGGGAAAATGAGGTGCCGATATGCAATACGGATATTTTGATGATGCCCGCCGCGAATATGTGATCTCCACGCCGAAAACGCCGCTCCCATGGATCAATTATCTGGGCAGCGAGGATTTTCTCGGCATGATCTCCAACACTGGCGGCGGATACTGCTTCTATCGCGATGCGAAGCTGCAACGGATCTTGCGCTATCGCTATAATGCCGTGCCTGGGGACACGGGCGGAAGATTTTACTACATCAAGGAAAGCGGGAAAGAAGCATGGAACCCCGGCTGGCTGCCCACCAAAACGGAGACGGACAGCTACGAGTGCCGCCACGGACTCGGCTACACCTCGTTCCACACGGCGAAGGACGGCCTGCATGCGAAGCTGACCTGCTTTGTGCCGCAGGGAGAGAATTGCGAGCTGCATGATCTGGTTCTGATAAATGAGACGGATCGAACCAAATCCGTCCATGTCTGGGGCTGCATGGAGTGGTGCCTGTGGAACGCAGTGGATGACAGCACCAACTATCAGCGCAACCTGAATATCGCCGAGTCGGAAGTGGAGGACGGCGTGATCTACCATAAGACCGAGTATCGGGAGCGCCGTGACCATTACGCGTTTTACGGCGTGAATGTACCCACAGTCGGATGGGATACAGACCGCAATACGTTCCTCGGGCATATGGGCGAGTGGCGCGACCCGCAGCTGGTGCGCGAAGAGCGCAGCGCGCACAGCAGGATCACCGGCTGGTATCCTATTGGCTGCCAGCATCTGCTCGTAGAACTGGCACCGGGGGAGAGCTATCGGGCAACATTTGTTCTGGGATATGGGAAAAATCCCCGTGACAGGAAGTTCACGGCACCGGGCGTTATCCGCAAGGACACGGCGAAAGCCGTGATGGCGCGCTTCGCGAATGCCTCTGCGGTGGATGACGCGTTCGCACAGCTGCGCAGCTACTGGGATGATCTGCTCAGCGGCTATCAGCTGCAACATGCGGATGAAAAACTGTGCCGCATGGTCAACATCTGGCACCAGTATCAATGCATGGTGACATTTAACATGAGCCGCTCGGCCAGCTTCTACGAAACCGGAACGGGACGCGGCATGGGCTTCCGCGATTCGTGTCAGGATCTGTACGGATTTATGCATATCATTCCGAATCGTGCGCGGGAGCGGATCGTGGACATCGCTTCCATCCAGTTTGAAGACGGCTCGACGTATCATCAGTATCAGCCCCTGACCAAGCGCGGCAACAATGACATCGGCGGCGGCTTCAATGACGACCCCCTCTGGCTGGTCGGGGCGGTGACGGCCTATATCAAGGAAACGGGTGACTTTTCCATTTTGGAGCATCCGACACCGTTTGACAATGTGTCCGGCTCGGAAGTTCCGCTGATGGAGCACATTCGCCGCAGCATCCGCTTTACTGTGGAGCATCGCGGGCCGCACGGCCTGCCGCTGATCGGGCGCGCGGACTGGAACGACTGCCTGAATTTGAACTGCTTCTCCGAGGAACCGGGCGAGAGCTTCCAGACCTTCGGGCCGAGTGAGGGGCCGGTCGCGGAATCCGTCTTTATTGCGGGCATGTTTGTCAAGTACGGGGCGGATTATGCCGCGCTGTGCCGCCAAATCGGCTTGCAGCAGGAAGCATCCGAGGTCGAGAAGGCAGTCGCCGATATGGAAAAGGCCATTTTGAAGGACGGCTGGGACGGGAACTGGTTCCTTCGCGCCTATGATGCCGCAGGGAATAAAGTCGGCTCCAAAGAGTGCGAGGAAGGGCAGATCTATATCGAACCGCAGGGCTTCTGCACGCTGGCGGGCGTAGGCAGGGAAACGGGAGAAGCGCAGAAGGCAATGGATGCTGTGCGCACCTATCTGCTGGGCGAGTACGGCGTGGAACTGCTGTATCCGTGCTATACGAAATATCACACGGAGCTTGGCGAAATTTCTTCGTATCCGCCCGGATTTAAGGAAAACGGCGCGGTTTTCTGCCACAATAATCCGTGGATCACCTGCGCCGAGGCAACGCTGGGGAACGGGAATGCGGCATTTGATATATACCGCCGCATCTGCCCCGCATATTTGGAGGATAAGTCGGATATTCACGAGACAGAACCGTACTGCTATTCCCAAATGGTCACGGGGCGCGCCTCGGGCGATCCGGGTCATGCCAAAAACAGCTGGCTGACAGGCACCGCCAGCTGGACGTTCCTGTCCGTGAGCCAGTATATTCTGGGTATTCGGCCGGATTATGATGCGCTGGTGGTCGATCCCTGCGTTCCCGACGCGTGGGATACGTTCACCGTCCGCAGGAAATTCCGCGGTGCACAGTATGTGATCGAATTTGCCCGCACGGGCGAAAAGGGGCTGTGGATCGACGGAGCGCGCACTTCGGGGAACAGGATCCCGCTGCATCGGGCTGGTGAAACTGTGTATGTGAAAGTTACGGCTTAGGAGGCAGGCACATGAAATATCGAAATCCGGTACTGAAAGGCTTTTACCCCGACCCGAGCGTTTGCTGTGTGAACGGTATATATTATATGGTATGCAGCAGCTTTCAGTATTTCCCCGGTGTGCCGCTGTTCGAAAGCAGAGATCTGGTGAACTGGACGCAGATCGGACATGTGCTGACCCGCTCCGAACAGGTCGAGCTGGCCGATGTTCCGAGCTCCGGCGGTGTGTTCGCGGCTACCATCCGCTATTATGACGGACGCTTTTATGTGACGACGACAAATAACACCACGCAGAAGAATTTTTACGTGTGGACGGAAGATATTTACGGCGCATGGTCCGACCCGATCACGGTGCAGCAGGACGGCATTGATCCTTCGCTCTTTTTCGAGGACGGGAAGGCTTATTTTATGAGCACGGGCGTGGATGATTTCGGTGTATCCGGCATCATTCAGTCACAGATCGACCTGGAGACGGGAGACAAGCTGACCCCGGCCAGAAGCATCTGGAAGGGAACGGGCGGTCGCTATGTGGAAGGATCGCACTTATATAAGATCGGGGCGTATTATTACCTGCTTGCCTCCGAAGGCGGCACAGAATACGGCCATATGCTGACGCTTTGCCGCGGCCGCACGCCGTGGGGGCCGTTTGAAAACTGCCCGCACAACCCGATCTTGACCAATCGGGACAAAGCGCCGTATGAGATCCAGGCCATCGGCCACGGCGAGCTGCTTCGCGGTCCGGACGGAGCCTGGTATGTGCCGACGCTCGGTTTTCGACAGATCGATGTGTGGATGCCGTATCACCATCTGGGGCGGGAGGTATTTCTGACACCCGCGACGCTGACGGACGACGGCTGGTTCGTCTGCGGGGATGGAACGACACACGCACAATACGAAACCGCAGTCGAATCGGTGCAGCGGGAAAAACACCGCTGGACATTTGAAAACACGCGCTGGGATACGGACTGGTGCTTCCTGCGCCATCCGCAGTCGGAGCGTTATCGCCTTTCGCATAACGAGGCCGTCCTGTACGGAACGGAAAAAACGCTCAATGACGCGGCAAATCCGACGATGGTCGCCATTCGGCAGCGGGATTTCTGCGGCAGTGCGCAGGTCGATGTCCGCGCGGACGGAGAATGCGGCATGACGGTGTATATGTGCGAACAATCGCACTATGATGTCGGTGTTCGCAAAAAGGGCGAAGGATACGAGGCATTTCTGCGCCTGCGCCTCGGCGATATTGACCATATCGTATCGACACGCCCCCTGTCGCATGGGGCGGCGAGCCTGAAAGCAGAATTCGACCGCCTGCGATACAGATTTTATGTAAACGGAGAATATTTGGGAGATGCGCAGAGCCGTTTCCTGTCGAGCGAGGTGATGACGGGTTTTACAGGTGTCGTCATCGGGCTTTATGCCGTGGGGAACTGCTGCGCACATTTCCGGGATTTCTGCCTGGAATACAATTTGGAGGAATAAGCTATGCTGTATATCGGGATCGACCTCGGAACATCGGCCATGAAGCTGCTGCTGATGGACGAACAGGGGAATATCCAAAATGTCGTTACAAAAGAATATCCGCTGGAATTCCCGCAACCGGGTTGGAGCCAGCAGGACCCGTCGGACTGGAAAACCGCACTGCTTAGCGGAATGCCGGAGCTGCTGCGCGGCATCGATGCGACGCAGGTGGCCGGGATCGGCTGCGGTGGGCAGATGCATGGTCTGGTCGTTCTGGATGAAAACGATCGGGTGATCCGCCCTGCCATCCTCTGGAACGACGGGCGAACGGCTGCGCAGGTGGAGTACCTCAATGACGTGATCGGCAGGGAAAAACTGTCCGCACTGACGGCCAATATCGCATTTGCCGGATTTACCGCACCGAAAATTCTGTGGATGCGGGAAAACGAGCCGGAGAATTTCGCGCGGATCGCAAAGATCATGCTCCCCAAGGACTATATCAACTATCTTCTGACAGGGGTGCACGCGTGTGACTATTCCGATGCGGCGGGCATGCTGCTGCTGGATGTTGCGCACAAGTGCTGGTCGGATGAAATGCTGGAGATCTGCGGCATTTCGCGGGCGCAGATGCCGCAGCTGTTTGAAAGCTATGCACCTGTTGGTACGGTTTCCGCCGAAATGGCCGAAAAGCTGGGATTGTCGACCAAAACCGTCGTCTGCGCCGGTGCGGGCGACAATGCGGCGGCGGCCGTGGGAACGGGCGTCGTCGGCGAGGGTGGATGCAATATCAGTCTCGGCACCTCCGGTACGGTGTTCATCGCTTCCGAGCGGTTCGGAGTCGACCCGAATAACGCGCTGCACGCGTTTGCGCATGCCGACGGTGGCTGGCACCTGATGGGCTGCATGCTCTCTGCGGCCTCGTGCAACAAGTGGTTCTGCGAGGAAATATTGAAAACTGCGGATTTTGCGGCCGAGCAATCGCAAATTCGCGAGGAAATGCTGGGCGAAAACCATGTATTCTTCCTGCCGTATCTTATGGGCGAACGCAGCCCCATCAACGACACCAATGCACGCGGGACTTTCATCGGCATGACGATGGACACGACGCGGGCGCAACTCGTGCAGGCGGTGCTGGAAGGTGTGGCCTTTGCCATCCGCGACAGCGTGGAGGTGGCACGCAGCCTCGGGATCAATGTGAACAGTTCGAAGATCTGCGGCGGCGGCGCAAAGTCCGACCTGTGGAAGCGCATCATTGCCAATGTGCTTGCATGCAGGCTGGAGGTGCCCGTATCCGAGCAGGGGCCCGGCATGGGCGGCGCGATGCTCGCGATGGTCGCCTGCGGCGCGTACGAGAACGTGCACGATTGCTGCCGCGCCCTTACGCGCGTGGCGCGTGTGATCGAACCCGAGGCGCAGCTGGTTGCGAAATACGAAGAAAAATATCGCCAATTCAAGAAGATCTATCCCGCCTGCAAGCAGCTGTTTGCAGAGCTGATGTAAGGAGAATGACATGAAAATTTACTCTGTTTTCGATCGGGAATTCAAATCGTACGGCCAAATCGTGGAGGGCATGGACGAAACGATCGCGGAGCTCCTGCCCATACTGCTGCAAACGCCGGTGACGGATGGCGTTTGCTACATCCCGGAGGACGAAAATCTACAGGAGCTTCCGGCGATGACGGAAGTATCCGAGCACTGCTTCGGCGGTATGCCGATACAGCTCGGATGGTGCAACGGACATAATACAAAGCTGAATTGTCTGGAATATCACCGCGACAGTGAATTCAATCTCGGCACGACGGATTTTATACTGCTTCTGGCAAAGCAAACCGAGGTGGAAGACGGTGTGTTGGATACGGCGAAAGTGAAGGCGTTCCGCGTTCCTGCCGGGGTCATGGTGGAGGTTTTTGCCACGACGCTGCACTACGCCCCCTGCCATACGGATGCGGCGAAGGGATTTCGTGTTATGGTCGCCCTCCCGTGGGGGACAAACACGGAAAAACCCGAGTTTCTCCCGAAGAGCCGGGAAGATCGGCTCCTGCGCGCCCGAAACAAATGGCTATTGGCGCACGCGGAAGCGGACGAGGCAGCGCAGGGCGCCTATGTCGGCCTGGTCGGAGAAAACATAGATATTGCGGCGCAGGTTTGAATTAACGTAAAAAGGCTCTATGTCAATAGTTGGGGTAGAGGTCAAATAAGAATATTTTCAGATTGAG
>CAZIGE010000020.1:0-30168 GCA_964538475.1 uncultured Oscillospiraceae bacterium
GAACCATGTCAGGTGGGGAACCAAGCAGCATTAAGCGGATCTTTCCGTGTGCCGCAGGGCAGCCGTTCTTGAGCCGACTGCACAGTCCCCGGATATGCAGCAGATTCAAATGTGGGTGTGCGATCTTGTTATGAGTCGGTCGATGTACAGATCGGAACGAAACGGAGGACGGAATATGTCGGTTTATCAGGCGCTTTATCGGAAATATCGTCCTCAAACGTTCGACGATGTGGTCGGCCAGACGGCGGTAACGCAGACGCTCAAAACGCAGCTGGTCAAAAATCAGCTGAGCCATGCCTATCTGTTCACAGGCTCGCGCGGAACAGGTAAAACTTCCTGCGCCAAGATCCTGGCCAAGGCGGTCAACTGTCTCGCACCGCACGACGGCAATCCCTGTAACTGCTGCGAAGCCTGCCGCGCCATTGACAGCGGCGCATGTATGGACGTTTTGGAGATCGATGCCGCGTCCAATAACGGCGTGGATAACGTGCGCGACCTGCGCGACGATGCCGTGTATACCCCTTCGCAGGTAAAAAAACGCGTGTATATCATCGACGAGGTGCACATGCTGTCGATCTCCGCGTTTAATGCACTGTTGAAGATCATTGAGGAACCGCCCGAACACCTGCTGTTCATCCTCGCGACGACCGAGCTTCATAAAGTCCCCGCCACCATACTCTCGCGCTGCCAGCGCTTTTCCTTTCGCCGTATCGGCGCGGAGAATATCGCGGCGCGCCTGCAATTCGTCGCCTATCAGGAGAATATCGACCTTGACCCATCCGCTGCGCGCGTTCTGTCGTCCATGGCGGACGGTGCCATGCGCGACGCGCTGAGTCTGCTGGACCAGTGTGCCTCCGCGACGGCAGGGGAGTTGACCGCGCAGCGTGTTTACGAATGCCTCGGCATTGCGGGCGAGCGCACCGCAGCGCAAATGCTCGGCTATATCGCCGCGCATGATACCGCGCAGACGTTGCAGCTGTTTGACCGCATTTATGCCGACGGGAAGGATGTCGCCGCCCTGCTCGACGAGCTGATCTGCCTGTGCCGCGACGTACTTGTGCTGAAGACCGCACCGCAGGCGGGGCTGACGATGCTTACGGGCGTTGCGGACGAAGCCGATGCCGCGTCGCTTGCGCGCACCGTCTCCACAGGGGAGTTGATGCGCTATATGAACCTCCTGCAAACCACGCTGGCCTCGTTTACGCGCGCCGACAGCTGCCGCACGGATGCCGAGCTTTGCCTGCTGAATATGTGCCGAAACGAGCTTTCTCTGGACGCTGCTTCGCTCAACGCTCGCCTGACGCGGCTGGAAGAGCAGCTGCGCAGCGGCGTGGTGGCGGTGGCTACGCAGCAGGAAGCGCCCGCAGCACCGCAGACCGCCTCCGCACCCGTATCGCAGGCAGAGGAAACGCCCGATGCCCCCGCACCGCAGCCGGAAACGCCGCAGCCTGTCGGCTTCTGGTCGGATCTGGTCGCCGCCGTGCGGCGGGAACTGAAGCCGCCGACATCCGGCTTTTTCGCGGCCACGCCCAATGCCCCCATCAGGGGGATACTGCGCGGCGATGTCGTCTGGCTGCAATGCGTGAACCGCTTTGCGCTGGAAATGGTGGATAAGCCCGAGGTGCTGGAACTCGTAGCCGCAAAGGCCGGCGCGATCCTCGGCCGCCGTGTCACGGCAAAGGCGGCTGACGAAAATGCACTTGCCGCCGATAACGGGAAAATGGAGCAGCTGCTCTCCTTCGGCAAGGCGCACGACGATGTGATTCATATCAAATCCTGAGATTGGAGATAAATCTATGGCAAAGAATAACTTTCGCGGAATGCCCGGCGGCATGAACCAGGCCGCCATGATCAAGCAGGCGCAGAAAATGCAGCAGGAAATGCTGCGTATGCAGGAAGAACTGGAAAATAAGACCTACAGCGCCACGTCCGGCGGCGGTATGGTCACGGCTTCGGTCAACGGCCGCCATGAGCTCGTGCAGATCGCCATCAACCCCGATGCGGTCGACCCGGACGATGTCGAAATGTTGCAGGATATGGTGATCGCCGCCGTGAACGAAGCCATGCGCGCAGCGGATGCCGATGCATCCGGCAATATGTCCAGGCTGACGGGCGGTCTGAACCTCGGCGGCCTGTTCTGACACGGTTTCTTATTTCGGCAGCCACGCCGTATTTGCGGCGTGGCATTTTTACGGAGATTGGAGAAGCTTTATGAATTATTTTCCCGCCGCCCTTCAGGAGCTGGCCGACCGTTTTGCGATGTTGCCCGGTATCGGCGGTAAAACGGCGCAGCGTCTGGCTTTTCATGTGCTCAGTTTGCCGCACGAGGATGCGCAGGCATTTGCCGACGCGATCCTTGCCGCGAAAGAGCATATCCATACCTGCCCGCGCTGCCAAAATTTGACGGACAGGGAGCTGTGCCCGATCTGCGCGGACGAAACGCGGGATCAAGGCCTGATCTGCGTCGTGGCCGAGCCGAAGGATGTCATCGCCATGGAGCGCAGCCGGGAATTCAACGGGCTTTACCATGTGCTGCACGGTGTGATCTCTCCGCTCAATCACGTCACACAAAATGACCTGAAAATTCGCGAGCTGCTGCATCGCGTCGCGCAGGAGGATGTACATGAGGTCATCATGGCAACGAACCCCGATACGGAAGGGGAGGCCACGGCCATGTATATTTCCCGCCTGCTGCGTCCGCTGGAGGTTCGCGTCACGCGGCTGGCTTACGGCGTACCCGTCGGCAGTCAGCTGGAATTTACCGACGAGGTCACACTCTCCCGCGCCCTTGAAGGCAGGCAGGAGATCTGAGAAACATGCATAGAAAAAGCAGGACGCTATGTTGCGCCCTGCTTTTTTAGTGAATGATGCTACTTAAAGCTTTGCGTAGACCTTGTCGAGGAAGCGCTGACTCGTGATGACAGCGCGCTTGTGCGTGCCTTCACCGATCAGCCCGGCTTCATCATATGCCTGAACCGCAAATGTGACCACGCGTCCGTCAACGGCAGTGATCTCTGCCTGCGCGCGCACCTCCATGCCGACCGGGGTAGCAGAGCTATGGGTGATGCAAAGTTCCGTCCCGACCGAGGTTTGCCCTTCTTCCAGAAAATCGCGTATGGCCTCGCAGGCCGCGCCTTCCATCAGGGCGACCATGCACGGGGTGGCATAAACCAGCAGCGAGCCCGAGCCGACTTCCGCGGCGGTATCTTCGCGCTCGACCTGCGTGCTGACTTCCGCGCGTGTTCCGATCCGAATTTCCATGTCAATATCACGACCTTTCCTCCAAACTATACTAAATAAATCGAATTCTGTCAATGGGGAACCGTTCCCCACGAAAAAATGATTGCTATTTCCGAACAATGGGTTTATAATAATCCCATCAAATCCGTGAGGTGATACTATGCCCGCAAATGATAAACTCAACCTTTCCATGCTCTGCGATTTCTATGAATTCACCATGAGCAACGGATATTTCCGCAAAGGCTATCAAGACCGCATAACCTATTTCGATGTATTTTTCCGCCGCTGCCCCGATGGCGGTGGCTTCGCCATCGCCGCAGGACTCGATCAGATCATCGATTATATCCTGAACCTGCATTTTGACGATGCCGATATCGATTATCTGCGTTCCAGAAACATCTTTTCGGAGGACTTTCTGGAATATCTGCGCAATTTCCACTTTACTGGCGATATCTGGGCCGTGCCGGAGGGCACGCCCATGTTCCCGAAAGAGCCGATCATCACCGTCCGTGCGCCCGCGATCGAAGCGCAGCTGATCGAAACATACCTGCTGCTGGCCGTGAACCATCAGAGTCTGATCGCGACCAAGGCCAACCGCGTCGTCCGCGCAGCCGAAGGCAGGATCGTTCTGGAATTCGGTTCCCGCCGCGCGCAGGGTGCCGATGCCGCCATCCTCGGTGCGCGCGCCGCTTACATCGGCGGCTGCCACGGCACGGCCTGCACCGTGTCGGATCAGCACTACGGCGTTCGCGCCGGCGGCACGATGGCGCATTCCTGGGTGCAGATGTTCGACAGCGAATACGAGGCGTTCAAGACGTACTGTGAAATTTATCCCGATGAACCGACCCTGCTTGTCGATACCTATAACACGCTCCACTCGGGTATTCCGAATGCGATCCGGGTCTTCAATGAAGTGCTCAAGCCTCGCGGCCTGACAAAGTGCGGCATCCGTCTGGACTCCGGCGATATGGCATACCTTACACGCAAGGCGCGCAAAATGCTGGATGACGCCGGATGGACAGAATGCAAGATCTCCGTTTCCAATTCGCTGGACGAGCATATCATCCAGGATATCCTGCGTCAGGGTGCGCAGATCGACATGTTCGGTGTAGGCGAGCGCCTCATCACCGCCCGCAGCGAGCCGGTATTCGGATGCGTCTATAAGCTCGTCGCAGTAGAGCACGCGGACGGCACGGTGCAGCCGAAGATCAAGATCTCCGAAAATGTCGGCAAGATCACCAATCCCCATTATAAGAAGGTCTACCGTTTCTTCGGAAACGACACGGGAAAGGCAATCGCCGATTACCTCTGCGTTCACGATGAGATCGTCGATGACGGTCACGATCTGGAGATCTTCGACCCCGATGCTACATGGAAGCGTAAAACGGTCTACAACTTCACCGCGAAGGAGTTGCAGGTACCTGTCTTCCTCGACGGCAAACTGGTTTACGACCGTCCCACGCTTGCACAGATCCGCGCCTACTGCATGCAGCAGGTCGATACGCTCTGGGACGAGGTCAAGCGCTTTGATAACCCGCACACCTATTATGTGGATCTTTCGCAGAAGCTGTGGGATATCAAATACGGCCTGCTGAAGCAGAATAATTGCCATGAAGCGTAATTCTGCACGGGAAATTGCCCTCGGCGGGCTGATGGCGGCGCTGGCCATCGTGATCATGTGTCTGGGCGGTATGCTCCCGTTCGCGACCTTCGTTTGTCCTATGCTTTGCTGCATTTTGACGAAAACGGTCTTCTCCCTGTGTGGAGGGCGTATTGCATGGGCGTGGTACGGTGCAGTCGCGCTGCTTTCGGTGCTGATGTCGCCGGATAAAGAGGCTGCTGCGCTGTTCGTATTCCTCGGCTATTACCCGATCGTAAAGCCGAAACTGGATGCGAGGCGGCTTGCATGGCTGTGGAAAGCGCTGCTGTTCAACGGCTCGATCCTTGTCATGTATGCGCTGCTGCTGCATGTGTTCGGTCTGGATCAGATCGCACAGGATTATGAAGAACTCGGCACGATCATGACCGTGGTGATGCTGGTGCTCGGCAATGTCACATTCTTCCTGCTCGATGTCGTCCTCGGCCGCAGGCTGAGAAAGCGGTAACGCGTGGATAAGCAATGGTTCCTGTATCTGCTGCAATGTGGGGACGGAACGCTCTACTGCGGCATTACAGATGATGTGCCCCGCCGCCTGCGCCTGCATGAAGCGGGACGCGGCGCGAAATATACCCGCGGGCGCGGCCCGCTGCACCTTGTATATCTGGAGCGCTGCGCGGATCATGCAGCTGCGCTGCGGCGTGAATACGCCGTTAAAAAGCTTCCGCGAAAAGAGAAACTTGCACTGCTTTCCGATGATCGCGAGCTGTGTGCCTTCCGGCATCGTAATGCAGTGCCCGAATGAAAGGATGACACGAATGTCCTACTTCTGGTATACCTCCGAAACGATCCCGCAGGGCTTCGGATTTCCCATGTACGGAACGGTCCATCTGCTCTGGCTGGCGGCATTTGTGCTGCTCACGGTCGGCATGTGCCTGCTGTATCGCAGCCTGCGGCAGCGCGGGCGCGATCTGTGGCGGCGCACTGTCGCCGCGCTGCTCGTGGCCGATGAGATGTTCAAGGTCGTTCCCATGCTGGCTATGGGGCTGTACCGCGCGGATTACCTTCCGTTCCACCTGTGCAGCGTCAATATCCTTGTGATCGCCGTACATTCGTGCCGCCGCAGTAAGCTGCTGGACAGCTTCCTGTATACCATCTGCATCCCGGGCGCGCTGGCGGCGCTGCTGTTTCCCTCCTGGACGGATATGCCCGCGATGAATTTCATGTGCATCCACAGCTTCACGGTGCATATCCTTCTGGCGTTGTATCCCATCGTGCTTACGGCGGCAGGGGAGATCAGGCCGAGCCTGCGCGACCTGCCCCGCTGCATGCTCCTGCTGCTGGCGCTGGCAGCATTTGCCTACGGCGTGAATGTCCTGCTGCACACAAATTTCATGTTCCTGATGTATGCCGAAGCGGGCAATCCGCTTTACTGGTTCCAATCCAACTGGGGCAGCCATCTGCTCGGTTTCCCTGTGCTTATTCTGGCTGTTCTCGTTGTGATGTATGCACCGTGGTATATCGCCCGCAGGGCGAAGCCGCGTGTGCACAGCGCCTGACAGGAGGGATGCAGTATGCTCTATGATGCCGCCGTGATCGGCACAGGCCCCGCAGGTCTGTCCGCCGCATTGAATTTGAAGATCCATGATCTGAACTTTATCTGGCTCGGAAGCTCCGCCTTCAGTGATAAAGTAGAAAAGGCAGAGCGCATTTCCAATTACCCCGGACTGTGTGATGTCAGCGGCGCGGAAATGAACCGCGCGTTCGCGCGGCAGGCGGAAGCGGCCGGCCTTACCGTGACTGACAGAATGGTCACCTCGATCGTGCCGATGGGGGATCGATACGCCATTCTGGCAGGCAGTGATTTTTACGAAGCACGCACCGTCATCCTCGCTACGGGGGTCACGGGGGTTGGCATGCTCCCCGGTGAGCAGGTGAAGGTCGGCCACGGCGTCAGCTACTGCGCGACCTGCGACGGCGCGCTCTATCGCGGCAAGACGATCGCCGTGCTGTGCGGAAACGCACGGTTTGAGCACGAGGTAAAGTTTCTTGCCGGGCTGGCACAGACGGTTTACTATTTTCCGAGCTATCCGTCGGTCGGTACATTGCCGGAAAATGTACGGCTCATGCCGCAAAAGGCACGGGCGATCCTGGGAGAGAGCAGAGTGTCCGCGCTGGAATTGCGCGATGGCAGCGTTTTGCCTGTGGACGGCGTGTTCTGCCTGCGCGACAGTGTATCGCTTGCGACCCTGCTCCCTGGCCTTGCCACCCGAAACGGCCATATCCAGACGGATCGCACTATGGCCACCGATCTTCGCGGCGTTTTCGCCGCGGGGGACTGTACTGGCAGACCGTATCAATATGCAAAAGCGGTCGGGGAGGGGAACGTTGCCGCGCACAGCGTCATCGCGTACCTTGCCGAAACATAAGCATAAAAACGAGCCGGACTGCGTGTGCAGCCCGGCTCGCGGCATATTTTGGATCGCGCATGGCGCGCTTTTTACAGCTCGTCGCTGACTGCGAGCAGCAAAATGCCCACGATCACGACGGCAATGAATACATAGGTCTTCCAATTGAGCTTTTCTTTCAGGAAAATGCGCGAAAGGAGCAGCGACACGATGCAAACCGACGAAATGATCGGCGCTGCGATCACCCCGTTTCCGCTCATGGCGTACACATAGGTAAACTGGCCTGCAGTTTCAAATACGGCGGACAGGATCTTGTCCTTCTGTTTCGGAAGGGAGCCGAAGCGGACCTTCTTTGCCCGCATGAATATGTACAGCCCCAGCGCGACCAGTGCAAAGGTCAGTTCATAGCTCGTGTTGGCGACATCCTCGATGGTTTCCTCGGTCACACCGATCAGAGGCGTGCTGGTGAAATCGTCCAGATAGAAAATGTCCAGAAAGCTTCCGAACGCATCCAGCAGCGCATACACGAACGGCATACAGAATGCAACGATGGCAAGCTTTTTCCCGAGCCGTGTCTTTCGCTGGTTTTGACCGCAGTTTTCCAGAAAACCGACACCCAGCACGCCGATGACGATCACGGCGATGGCGGCTATAGCCAGCGGCGACAGCGTATCTTTCAGGATCAGAACGCACAGCAGGCTGCAAATCGCGCCGGAGGTGTTTTCGATGGGGTCGGAAATGGACTCCTCCAAAAACCGCATACCAAAATAGGAAAAAGCCATCGAAACGATGTACAGCAGCGAAACAGGCAGATAATACAGCAGATTGCGGAAATCATACCCGATGTCCTGCGTCAGCAGGGTGAAGATCGCGTGAAGCCCCATGACTGCGCCAACGCATACGCAGATCTTCAAATGCGCGTATTTTTCCTCGGGGCGCGCGCCCTTCTTGTAAAACAGTTCCGCACAGCCCCACAAAAGGGTCGTTGCGATCGCAAAGAATAACCAGCCCATAGTTTGATCCTCCTTATATTTCGGTCAGACCTGCGTCGACCATTTTTTGCAGACTCATTAGGATGCCGAGCTTCGCATGATACCATGTCAGTCCACCCTGGAAATACACAGCGTAGGGCGGGCGAATGGGGCCGTCAGCGGACAGCTCAATGGATGAACCCTGCACGAACGCGCCCGCTGCCATGATGACCTGGCTGTCGTAGCCGGGCATATCGCCGGGGATAGGGGTCGCAAACGCGTCCACGGGCGCGGCGGCCTGAATTCCCTTGCAAAACGCCACCATGCCTGCTTCACTTCCGAGCTCAACGGCCTGAATGATATCGTGGCGGCTTTCCGTCGCGTTCGGTACGCAGCGGAAGCCGAGCGGCTCATACAGATTTGCGGCAAAGATCGCGCCCTTTTCCGCGCCTGCCACAACGGTCGGCGCAAGGAAGAAGCCCTGATACAGGCTCGTCATCAGCCCCAGATTGGCACCGACCTCCTTGCCGAGGCCGGGCGCGGACAGACGATAGGCGCAGCGATCGACGCATGCTTCTGTGCCCGCGATGTACCCGCCGATCGGCGCGAGCCCGCCGCCCGGATTTTTAATGAGCGATCCGACGGTCATATCTGCGCCGACATCCGACGGCTCGATGATCTCCACGAACTCGCCGTAGCAGTTGTCCACCATGACGAGCACATCGGGCTTTACGGACTTGCAGAACGCGATCAGCTCGCCGATCTGACTTACCGAGAACGTCGGCCGCGTGGCATATCCTTTCGAGCGCTGAATGGTAATGAGCTTTGTTTTCTCATTGATCGCCGCGCGAATGCCGTCATAGTCAAACCCGCCGTCTGCAAGCAGATCGACCTGCCGATAGCTTACGCCGTATTCGGCCAGTGAGCACGGCGACGGGCGGATGCCGATGACCTCCTGCAATGTATCATACGGAAGCCCGACGGGGGAGAGCAGCTCGTCTCCCGGCAGGAGATTTGCACTCAGCGCAACGGTCAAAGCGTGCGTGCCGCAGGTGATCTGCGGGCGGACCAGCGCCGCTTCCGTGTGGAAAACGTCGGCGTACACGCGTTCCAATGTGTCACGCCCCATATCGTCGTAGCCGTAGCCCGTCGAGGGCGCGAAGCAGGCGACCGATACATGATTTTTCTGTAATGCCGAAAGTACCTTGGCCTGATTGAATTCGGCAATACGGTCGATCGCGTCGAACCGCTCGCGCAGCTGCGCCAGCGCCTTTTCTCCGTATCGATAGACCTGCTCGCTGATACCCATTTGCCGATACAGCTGTAAAACCTGTTCCATGATCTTAAACCTCTTTATTGACAATATTCATGATCTTATCCGCAAGATCGTTCAGTGCCTCCGGCCGCGAAATGACCAGACCGACCTCTGCCTCACCCAGGATCAGCAGTGTGTCGCCCGGTCGAATGCCGAACATCTCCCGCGCTTCTTTTGGGATCACGATCTGCCCGCGCTCTCCGACTCTGGCCGTTCCGAGAACGCGTCGCGCATTGGATTTTCCTAAAATGTGCTTGCCCCCGGCCATGACGATCTCCTTTCACATTTTTCATACTTTTCACACGCGGAAGATTATAGCGAAAACCGCCCCGATTGTCAATATCGGAGCGGCAAAAAAGCTTGCATTTGTGAATTATTTTGTTCATTGGGTCGCATATAGCCGCTTACCTGTATCAGGTGCGCGCAAAGGAAAGAAACTGTGTACCGCGGAAAGTCAGCAATCCGCAGTCGTTCTCCACCAGATATCCATAACGGTCGTCGGGGACTTCCAGCTCCATCCGATCGCCGCTGTCGACCTGAAATGTGACGTAATAGCGCGTCGTGCTGTGGTCACCCCAAACGTGGAGCCGCTTGGAAACCACCGTGGCCTGCACCGTCAGCTCTGGCATGTTCGTGTTCCTGCGGGACTTGGAAAGGGACGAAAAGATGATAATGCAAAATATTACGAGAAACAGGACAAAAGCGGCCACAAATAAAATTGGTATGATCGAAAACATATTGCCCATCTTTGTACCCTCCTTTTTCCCGATTATACAATGCTCCGCCCCGAATGTCAAGTCCGAGGCGGAGCATTTGCCCGTGTCAGGTCATGTCAATGGGGAATACATCGCAGCAGTCGCGGTACAGGATATAGATCTGCTCGTCGATGATCGTCGCTCTGGTGCGGTGGCCGGCATCGTCCGACATCGGATATTTTCCGATCACCTGAAATGCTTCTCCGTCGAATTCCACCAGCAGGTAATAGATGCCTTCGTTCGGCGCGCCCTCCGACCAGTCGAAAACGGGCAGGCCGAACCGATTGCTGCTGCGGTCGATGTAGTACGCCTTGTATTCCGTGGGGAAGGTGGCTTCCAGCTCAAAGATCCCTGCGGAAACAACATCGTCTTCGCCGCGGACATAAGCTTCCAGCTTCAACTGCCAGTCTGCCCCGTAGCCGACACCGAGCAGATAGTCGCCAAACCGGATAAGCGAGTCGGAGAAGCCGTCGATCGCACCCGTGTTCGCCTGCACGATATGTTCAAGATCCGAAAGATCGAAGAAGTAGACAGGGTCGGTCATTTCGACGATCAGCGCCGTGCAGATGTAAGCCTTCTCCGCGTCAAAGCGTGCCGATGTCACGGACTCTCCCGCCGGTGCGAAATTTTCCACCGACGCACAAACCTGCCAGTCGGCCAGATCGACGCAGTACAGGCTGCAATTTACGCTGCTTGTGGACGAGGCCGAGCCGCCGATCGCATCGGAAAGCTGTCGGCGCACGATCCGCTCGTTCGTTGTTGTGACGACACGCAGGATGCCTTCATATTCGTCCATGGAATACTGATCCTTCACCGTACCTGCGAGCTCGACCGTTCCGAGAACTTCCAATGCGTGGTTTGCATAGGAAATGCCCGTGATACGGGTCATTCTCGTGCTGACCGTGGTGTTCAGATCGGATGCGCTGCTATCCGCATAGGCGCAGGTCGCATACAGCGTGTCCTGCGAGACATAGACATCCTCCGTATATCCCAGCAGTGCGACGGTATCGTTGACTTCGGCCGTGGCCGTGTCGATCTGCGCGATGAATGTATAGGAGTTTGCGGTATACTCGTCAAAGCATACGATATCCTCCGGCGCGACAAGCTGCATGTGTTCGGGTGTGCCGTACGCGGGGATGTAGGTGCTCGGGTCATCGAACTGCACATTATTTTTTGCGATCGGACAGACGCATTGCAGCAGCAGCTCGTCGCCGATCAGACGCGCGGAGAAACGCCGCCCCGAGAAGGTGAGCGTGTTCGTTACGCGGACATTTTCGGGATCGGACACGTCCAGGCGGAAGAGGCCGACAAGCGCAGTTTCCGTCTTTGTGTAAAGCTCTGCGAGGATCACAACGGCGTTGCAATCGGCTGTCAGGAACATCTGTCGGTTCTCGGCATAATAGGTGTCCTCATCCGGCATGGGGATCTCAAACGCGCTGACGCGCTGCGTATCCTGTCCGTCGATGGCATAAATCTGCAGCGTCATGTCGTACAGGTAGTACAGATACCGATCGCTGCGCTTAAACAGATCGCCTTCGATCACGCCAGCGACCTGATTGTCCGTGACCTCCCAATATGCTGCGTCCTCATCCGGCATTGGTGCGCCGTCACCTGCCAGCACTCCCCCCTGTCCGTTCGGTGCTTCGTCGGCATCCACATCCACTCTGCCGTTTGTCACGTCGGATAGCACGTCCCGCATGGACAGAACGAGCCGCTCATAGTTGTTGTGCCAGCGCGGCTTTTCCAGAGACGAAAGCGTCATGCTGCGGATGACACGATAATAGGGATTTGCGGTATAGGCAGACAGATCGGCTGCCTGCGTGCTGTACGGCACGAACAGCGTCAACATCAGCGCCACAAGGAACGTGCTGCCCAGCGTAGCCGTCCATATACGGCGCGTGCGGATGCGTTTGCGTGCGATCTCGGTTTTATTCGTGATCGCGGCCATTCTCTGTTCAAAGGTTTTCATAGGAAAAGCCCTCCTTCATCATAGATTCCCGCAGGGCGATACGCCCCCGCTCCAGCGCGTTGTAAACCTGTTTGACGGATGTGCCCGTGATCGCCGCGATCTGCGCGATTTTGAAATCGTCGAGATATTTCAGCTGTAAGACTTCCCGATATTGCTTCGGAAGTTTTTGCAGGCACAGATACAGCGTGGCATTGCGTGCATTGTCCAGCGCTGCCGCTTCGGGGCCGTCCGTACTGAGCACCTGCTCCACATCCTCCAGCGGGACAAATCGTCTGTGGCGGCGCAGATAGTCAACGGCTTTGCTGTGAACGACGCGGTACAGCCATGCGCGCAGCGCAGCTTCGTCGTGAAAGCTGCCTCTGTGGAGCAGCAGCTGCACGAACGCGTCCTCCATCACATCCTCCGCTGTGGCGGAGCACTCTACAATGGAATACGCGTAGCGAACCAGCGGTTGCGCGTATGTACGAACGAGTCGTTCCAATTCGCGGGGGTCTTCGGACGGATCACGGCGGTAGCTACTTTCACCGAAACCGGTCATTTGTATCACCTCTTCGATATATAAACGCACGGGGAAGTGTATTTACTCAGAAAGATCACGGATTTTTTTATGATAACCGCCTTTATTTTATCGCATATGCATCCTTCACGCAAGTATTTCCGAAAAATGATTGCCTTTTTCAAAAGAATTCGCTATAATGGGGAAGAATAAACGAAAAGAGGGATCGTGCATGTTTTCCGATGAACCCAGATGTATCTATCGGCGCAATCAGCTCGGCGAAGTGATCTGCCAGCTGATGTTCCCGGAGATTTTGACGATCGAGACGGATATCCCGTCGCACTTTCAGGAAACGATCCGCGATGAATACCCGATCTATTCCGTAAACACCGAGCCTGTCCCACCTGTGGTCAGCGGCGTTGCGGGAAACCTGAAGGTGGAAAAACGGCAGCCCGGGAAAAACCATCGATTCGCCACAACGGACGGTGTCTGGCGCATCAACCTGACGGCGCGCTATATCGCGCTGTCCTGCGGACGCTATACCTGCTGGGAAGATTTTGCGGCGAGGCTGGATAAGCCGCTTGCGGCATTTATCCGGCTGTATCGCCCCGCCTTTTTCGAGCGCGTCGGCCTGCGCTATCTGAACTTCATTTCCCGCGAGGCACTTGAGCTGACCGGTGTGCCGTTTTCCGAGCTGATCCGACCGCCGTATCTCGGCATTCTCTGCGATGAGCAGATCGCCGAGGGCACTACGACGCGCAGCAGCGTCGATGCGGAGCTTGCGATCCGCGGCGGTTGCCGCGTGAAACTGCATGCAGGGCCGGGACTGGTCAGGCGAAACGGTCGTCCCGAAAGCGAGATCAAGTTCGTCTTCGATCAGGATCTGTACATGCCCGGCAGGGTAGAAGTGAAGCTGACGACAGGCGCGCTGCAAACGCTCCATGCACAGGCGTTCGCGATCTTCCGCGACGCGCTGACGGATACGCTGCACGATGCCCTTCTCCCCGAAACGCTTTAAGGAGGTTATCCATGCCCTATTATTCCTACGGCTTTGACTGGACTTATCTGATTTTGGTGCTCCCGTGTGTCGTGCTTGCCATGCTCGCAAGCGGCGCGGTGCGATCCACCTTTTCTCGATACAGCCGCGTGCTTTGCTCCGGCAGACTGACGGGCGCGCAGGCCGCGCAGCGTGTCCTGCGCGAAAACGGCGTAACGGATGTTCGCATCGAGCGAGTCGGCGGGGAGCTAACGGATCATTACGACCCGAAAGCACACGTCATCCGCCTGTCTGACGGGGTATACGATGCCTGCACGGTCGCCGCTGTCGGTGTGGCCTGCCACGAGGCGGGACACGCCGTGCAGTATGCGCGCGGCTATGCGCCCATAAAACTCCGCGCCGCGATCATTCCCGTTACCAACATCGGTTCGAAACTTGCCATGCCGCTGATCCTGCTCGGCCTCATTCTCAGCCTCGGAGAAACCATCTCCTACGGCTTCATTTACGCGGGGATCGCCTGCTTCGGCCTGTCTACGGTCTTCCAGCTCATCACGCTTCCCGTGGAATTCGATGCCAGCCGCCGTGCCATGCGCGCCATCCGCGACGGCGGCCTGCTGACCGCCGACGAATGCCGCGGCGCGCGCAAAACGCTGACCGCCGCCGCCATGACCTATGTCGCTTCGCTGGCCGTTTCACTTGCGCAGCTGCTTCGCCTGATCGTCCTGTTCGGCGGCGGCCGCAGTAAGCGCCGCGATTGAGGCGCATTTTCCCATACCTGCAACAATGTTCCCGACAGAAGACCGAAACACCTGTTTATTCGATACGGAGGGATCCCATGCAAAAGAAGCTCAACGCCAACACGATCAAACTTATCGCGATCCTCGCCATGACCATTGACCATGTGACCTGGTGGCTCTTTCCGGGCTACCCGACGGATGCGCTCCCGTTGCTTCTGCATATGATCGGGCGGCTCACCTGTCCGATCATGTGCTACTTCATTGCCGAGGGCTATCATTTCACCCGCGATGTCCGCAAATATACGTTGCGCCTGTTCCTGTTTGCGCTCGTGTCGCACTTTCCGTATGTGCTCGCCTCAAACGGTATGTTCATCCCGTCCTACAGCGGCGGCATACTTAATCGAACGAGCGTCATGTGGGCGCTGGCGTGGGGACTGGTCATGCTGCGCGTGGCCGACTCCGCAAAGCTGAAGCAGTGGATGAAGACGTTGCTCGTGCTTGTGATCTGCCTGATCGCCCTGCCCGCCGACTGGAGCTGCATCGCAAGCCTGTGCGTGCTGGCTTTCGGTACGAACCGCGGCAATTTTCGGGCGCAGATGCTCTGGATGGTTTTCTACGTCGGGATCTACGCCGTCGTGTATTTCTTCGCAATCGACCGTGTTTACGGGATCCTGCAAATGGCGGTGGTGCTGTCTGCGCCGGTTTTGTACCTGTATAACGGACAGCGCGGCAAGAGCCCCGCGGCCAACCGTGTGATGAAGTGGTTCTTCTATCTGTATTATCCGTTACATCTGCTTATTATCGCCCTGCTCAAAATGATCTGACGGACATAGCCTGTATACACCACTGAGCGGCACCGTGTTGCAAAACGCGGCGCCGCTTTTTTCGCTGCGGATCATTCCCGCCGCGGGATCTTGCGGTTCTGCGCTTCATGCGCGGCGCATACATTGGCAGGGAAAGGGGAGGGTAGCTTGAAAACAACGGCAATACGACGCGGTGTGGAGCGCACATTGGTTTCCTGCGTTGGGGGAGGATTGGCCGTGATGCTCGCGACATTGCTCGCGGGAGCGGGGATCACAGCGCTGTGCATCTATTCCGATGTGCTGGACGAGTCCCGCGTCGGGCTGTACGCAAGAGTGCTCCTGGGAGCTGCAACGGTTTTGGGGAGCCTTGCATGCATGGCAGGCAAACGGGAGCGCGCATGGGCCGCACTGCTGATCTGTTGCGCAGCGGAGCTGATGCTGCTGCTGTGCGGCAGATTGGCCCTGTCCAATGGCGTGTTCACGGGCTTTGCAGGCACGCTGCTCACGGTCTGCCTGAGTGCGGCGGGGGCGTTCGGCGCGATACAGCTTATCGGAAAAGGGCAGGGGAAGCGGCGCTATCCGCACCGTTATCGTTAAATTGCACAAAAGCCTCTACGGGTAAATATGATTTACCCGTAGAGGAAAAACTGCACAAATCTCGACGTGGCACAACATCTGGTGCTTGCTGGTGTAAACGCGACGCCATATCTTTGAATCGGCGAAAAAGTGTCGTGATTTGGTTGCGAAAGTTGACATAATGATGTTAACATAAGTATTGGCATAATTTACAAAAATGACATCTTTTGAAAGAATAAGCTTGAATTCCCTGCATTTTTGGGATATAGTATACAGGCAAAGTCAATTTACATATTATTTTGATTTCGCCTTGCTGTCCCATGCGCATATTCGGAGGGACATATGAGGCGTTTTTGTTTCGCATCGTTTTTCGATTTGGCGCGGCGGTGTATACCGCTTTGCGTCCTGTCGGGCACTTTGATCGGCTGCTTTGCCGCCGATCGGGCAGATCTGTTTTATTGTGCATGGATGCGCGCGGCCATCTGCGGTCGCGTGTCGATCGTCGGATTGGCCTGTGTTGCCCTTTTTCCATTGTACATTTCCGCTTTTGCGGTTGCTGTGCAGAACGATCTGCTGCTGTGTGCTGTTTGCGTTCTGCGTTCTTCGACGCTCGGCTTTTGCACGGTGCTCGTGTACCGCTGCTTTCGGATGCGTTACGGCTGCGCTCCGTTTTTACTGCTGTTCACGGCTTTCGCTTCGTTCGTCGTACTTTGCCGCTTCTGGCTGTACGCAACGCGCGACACGCTTGCAGCCCATTTGCACGCATGCTCGTTTGCGGATGCTCTGATCGTCTGCGCGGATCTGTACCTGATCGCGCCGCGGCTGACGTCGTTTATGTGATGGAAAGAAGGTGACCCCATGCTGGATCTCATCAGCGCCTATGAAAATTACCTGACCAAGGTGAAGCAGGCATCTGCCAATACGATCTGCTCCTATTTGCGCGATATCCGGCAGTTTGCGCAGTATCTGAATACATACGGCTCGCTTGAGCTGACCGATGTACAGCAGATGCATGTGCAGGGATACCTGCTGCATTTGATCGACGACGGCCGCTCCGGCGCCACGCAGTCGCGCAATGTGGCCAGCCTGAAAAACTTTTACGCGTACCTTGTTTCGGCTGGCTTTCTGGACAGATCTCCCGTCGTGGACATTCAGGTGGAAAAACGCGTGCGCAAACTCCCGCAGATCCTCACGGGGCGCGAGATCGAGCTGCTGCTGTCGCAGCCTGTCTGCATCGACACCAAGGGTTATCGCGATAAGGCCATGCTTGAGACGATGTACGCTACCGGTATGCGGGTATCCGAACTGCTGAATTTGGATGTGGACGATGTTAATCTGGAGATGGGTGTCATCAAATGCGCTACCGACAGGAAATCGCGCCTGATCCCGCTGTATCCCGCGGCACTTCGCTCGCTGGCTGTTTATTTGCAGGAGCATCGCGCCGCGCTGCTCGTCGATCCGCAGGAGCGTGCGCTGTTCCTTAATTTCAGCGGCACCCGCATGAGCCGCCAGGGCTTCTGGAAAATATTGAAGCATTACCAGAACACGGCCCACATCGATAAAGAGATCACGCCGCATACACTGCGCCACAGCTTTGCGGTACACCTGCTGGAAAACGGAGCCGACCTCGATTCTTTGCAGGAGCTGATGGGGCACAGCGATATTTCCTCCACGCAGGTCTACACCCACATGGTCGATCATAAGCTGCGCACCGTTTACGATAAGTGCCATCCGAAGGCATGACAGTTTCAAGCATCCGTACCCGCCGGGTACGGATGTTTTGCATATCCGCGCCGCACGCGGCATACCCTTTCGCGGAGGGGATGTCCATGAACTCGCGTGTGACTTTCACAGGCGGCTTTTACCTGTATCTTGCGCTGGCGCTTCTGGTCTTTCCGCTGAAATGGCTTGCCTCGGTGCTTGCGGCAGCCGCTTTTCATGAGCTTTGCCACGCCGCTGCCATCCGACTTTGCTTGCAGCGCACCGCCCGCGTGCGCATCGGTTTTCTGGGGGCGCGGATACCGCTGCCGCCGATGCGTGCGTCGCAGGAGCTGCTGTGTGCGCTGGCCGGGCCGCTCGGCGGACTGCTGCTTCTCCCGCTTGCGCCGGTTTTTCCTCGCCTCGCTGTCTGCGCGCTGGCGCAGAGCCTGTATAATCTTCTGCCCGTTTACCCGTTGGACGGCGGCCGCGCGCTTTCCTGCATCAGTGCCATGGTGCTTCCTCCGCCGTATGCCTGCTGGGTCTGCACCTGGGTGCAGGGGCTGTGTCTGGGTGCGCTGCTGGTGCTGTGCATCTACGGCGCAGCCGTTGTCGGGACGGGGCTTGCGCCGCTTGCGCTGCTGGGGATCCTGGCCCTGCGCGCGAAATCGGAAAAAATACCTTGCAAACCCGCCGCCGAGGCAGTACAATAGGGGTACCAAATCAAAAGAGGTAGTTCTATGACTGATCTGATCGGCCGCATCCTGCCGACCGTCCAAAAACCCGCCCGCTATACCGGCGGGGAGTATAACGAGATTCGAAAAGACCCGTCGCAGGTGCGCGTGAATATCGCGTTCTGTTTTCCCGACACCTACGAGATTGGTATGTCCAATCTCGGTATGCGCATTCTCTACGGCGTGATGAACGAAATGGAGGGCGTCTGGTGCCAGCGTGTATTTGCCCCCTGGGCAGATATGGAGCATGCCATGCGCGCCCACAATATTCCGCTCTGGGCGCTGGAAAGCCGCACGCCCGTCGGCGAATTCGACATGATAGCGTTCACCGTAGGCTATGAGATGTGCTATACGAATATTTTGAATATGCTCCGTCTCGCGCATGTCCCGCTGCACGCGCGCGAGCGCAGCGGTTTGAAAAATATTGTTTTCGCGGGCGGCGTGTGCGCATTCAATCCCGAGCCGCTGGCGGACTTTGTGGACTTCTTTTCTCTCGGAGAGGGGGAGGAGAGCACCGTGCAGATCGTCCGCCTGTACGACCAAGCAAAGGCCGAGAACTGGACAAAGGAACGGTTCCTGCTTGCCGTGTCCGAGATCCCCGGCGTGTATGTCCCGTCGTTTTACGAGCACCGCTACCACGACGACGGTACGCTCGCAGACATCGTACCGCTGCACGGCGCACCGCGCGTTTGCACCAAGTGCATCGTAGAGGATCTGGACAATGCTTACTGGCCCGTAAAAATGATCGTCCCGTCCACGGAGATCGTCCACGATCGCGCCAATCTTGAGGTCTTCCGCGGCTGCATTCGCGGTTGCCGCTTCTGTCAGGCCGGTTTTTCCTGCCGCCCCGTTCGCCGAAAAAGTCCGCAGGTGCTCCTGCATCAGGCGATGCAGACCATGGAAGACTCCGGCCATAACGAGCTGACGCTTTCCAGCCTGTCTACCTCGGATTATCGCGCTCTGAAGGAACTGACCGACGAACTGATCCCGTATTGCGAGGCGCACCGCATCAATCTGTCCGTTCCGTCCCTGCGTGCGGATAATTTCTCACGTGACCTGATGCAAAAACTGCAAACACTGCGAAAATCCGGCCTGACGTTCGCGCCGGAGGCGGGAACGCAGCGTCTGCGCGACGTGATCAACAAAAATCTGACCGAGGACGAGATCCTCACCACCTGCGCCAACGCCTTCTCGGGCGGCTGGAACAATGTGAAGCTGTATTTCATGCTAGGTCTGCCCACAGAAACGGACGAGGATGTGCTCGGTATCGCCGACCTTGTGTATAAGGTCATCCGCTGCTGGCAGGCCAACGCCGTGAATAAGAAGCGCGGGCTTCGGGTACATGTCGCCACGGCCTATTTTGTTCCGAAGCCGCATACGCCGTTCCAGTGGGAGCGGCAGATCGCCCCGGAAGAGTATCTGCGCCGATGCAGATTGCTTAAATCGCATTTTTATTCCAGATCGGTCGAATACGATTACCATGAGCCGGAACTTTCCCGTCTGGAGGCCGTGCTGGCGCGCGGTGACCGCCGATTGTGCGCCGTGCTGGAGGAAGCATCGGCCAACGGCGCGCGTCTGGACGGCTGGGATGAGTATTTCCACTACGACCTCTGGATGCAGGCCTTCCGCACCTGTGGTGTCGACCCCGATTTTTATACCGTTCGCGGCTTCTGCGAAGAAGAACTGCTCCCGTGGGATGGCATAAATGTCGGTGTTACAAAAAAATTCCTGCTGCGCGAGCGCGCAATGGCCTATGCCGGGAAAGTCACCCCCGATTGCCGACAGGGCTGCGCAGGCTGCGGCGCAGGCACACTGCTTCAGGAGGTCGCGTGCGATGCTTAGGATCCTTTTTGAAAAAACGGGAGATGCGATCTATATTTCTCATCTTGACCTCATGCGCCTTTTCTGCCGTGCGTTTCAGCGCGCGGGGCTGCCTCTGACACATTCGCAGGGCTTTAACCCGCGCCCGTCGGTGTCTATCGCCCTGCCGCTCAGCCTCGGTGTGCGCAGCTGCTGCGAACTGCTGGACTTTGACCTGACGCAGCGCGATGTGTCCTGCGACGAGATCCGCGCGCGTCTGAATGCGGCGCTGATCGACGGCGTGCGCGTCCTGCACGTCTATGAGGGCGGGCGCAAAACAGGGGAGCTTGCATGGGCGGATTATGCCGTCTGCATGGAATACGACCGTCCCATCCCGCCCGATGCGGCGACGCAGATCGACGCGCTGTTCCGCCGCCCGCAACTCGAGGTGGAGAAAAAAGGAAAAAACGGCATCTCACAGCAGGATATCCTGCCTATGATCCGCCGCCTTGCCGTCTGCGAGGGAGAAGGGGAGCTGACGCTGCAAGCGCGCCTTGCCTGCCAAAACCCCGCGCTGAATCCCGCACAGCTCGCTGCCGCCGTGACGCGGTATCTGCCCGAACTGCGCCCCGACTTTTTCTCGTGCGCCCGTTTGGAGGTGTACGATCAAAACGAAACGGTTTTTCGATGACCCGATATCAAAACAGGAAAAGGAGATACACTATGATGCCCCGATACGAACTGGAAGAATGCCCCATTTGCCGCGGACCTGCCATGCTGGTGCATGAGGGCGGCTGGAGCGTGCAGGTCGAATGCAACGATTGCAGCGCGCACACCGTCTATATCGAGTATGAAACGGACGAGGAAAAGACAGCCGCCGAAAAGCAGGTGGTCGCCCTGTGGAACATGGGAAAGGTCGTCCACGGCGAGCGCGGCGAATAAGCGCCCTTCGGTCGTGACAAAACAGTCGGCCACGCGGTTCCCCGCGTGGCCGATCGCAGATTGTCAAAAAACTGTCGATTTATGTGTTGGCGCGGGAGCGCCCAAGGCCCCCTTGTGTAAAGGGGGCTGTCAGCGAAGCTGACTGAGGGATTGATTTTCTTCGTTAAGGTTCGGAATTTCGCGAATATTTCAGGTTTTACAGTCAACCCCTCCGTCAAAAATCAAAGATTTTTGCCACCTCCCCTTACACAGGGGAGGCTTTGGCTGGTTGCTCTACCGGGAAACAGCACTTCTTTGACACGCTGAGTCGGCCACGCGGTTCCCCGCGTGGCCGATCGTTTTTTCTGTCGGGAGCGAGTCCCGCTTTGATCACGTTACCCGAGGTGCGGCGCGAAGAAATAGCTCCTCGATGATGTCGGCGTGTGTGACGGCAAGCTCGACTTCCCGAAGCTCCTCGCGTGAGAAAAAGCGCAGCTCGACCGACTCGCGGCTCATGCGCAGCTGCGGCGCTTCCGGGAATGCATAGCCGTACACCACGATCACCATGCGCCAGATGCTTCCGTCGCGATAGGCCGCAATGCGCCCAGGATTGTCGTACACACCGAGCTTATTCAGCTGCTGCGCCGACACACGAACACCCAGCTCCTCGTATATTTCGCGTACGATCGCGGCGCGCCCCGTCTCATGCTTTTTGCACCCGCCTCCGATCAGTCCCCAAACGCCGCTGTCGCGCCGCTTTTCCAGCAGGAGCTTATCACCGAATGTCAGGATCGCGTTTGCGCCGAGATGCGTCGGCATGGTCGGCCTTGGCGCATCGTGCGGGTCACAGTTGTAAAACGTAACAACGGACATACATGTCCTCCTTCTCAGTTTTCGCCGTACGGGTCGTCGGCGGGCAGCGGCTTTGTGATCCCGTCTCGGTGCGCCTTGCCCGCGCCGCCTGCTCGGAAGCCTTGCGGCGCATCGGCGAATTTTGCGCGTTGAATGATGTCCTCTCCGAACTTCTCCCGAAGTGCATCCACTGTCTCATCCAGACGGAGCCTGCGCTCGTACTGCGCGGGGCTGATGCCCGAAAAGAGGTCGTATTGCTGATACGGCTCGTCGGAAAGCTCCGTGACCTGCACGCCGAGCTGCCGCAGCGGGGTCTCTCCGTCCCACAGCTCGGAAAAAGCGCCGCAGGCTGCTTCGAAGATCACGCCTGTCAGCGCGGTCGCCCCGTGCAGGCTGCGCCGATGGGAAAATTGCGCGAAGGTATTGGTACGCACGCGCACGCATACGCAGCGGCCGCACAGACCGTCCCGGCGCATCCGCGCCGCGACTGTTTCGCACAGCCCGAGCAGCACCTGCTGCGCCGCCTCCTGCGTCCGAACATCCTGTTCCAACGTGACGGAGTTGCTGTATCCCTGCGCCTGCGTCGGCTCGGGCGTAACGGCATCCGTGTTTCGGCCATTGGCAAAGTGCCAGATCGTTTCGCCCTGCTTGCCCAGCCGCCTGCGCAGCATCTTCGGGTCTGCGTGCGCCAGATCGCCGACGGTATAAATACCGAGCCGAGTCAGCCGCTGCTCTGTCGCTGCACCGACCAGAAACAGCTCCCGCACGGGAAGCGGCCACATTTTCCGTTCCATTTCCTCGGGGAACAGGGTAAGGATCTTGTCCGGCTTTTCCAGATCGCCCGCCATTTTGGCCAGGATCTTATTGGAGGATATCCCGATATTCACGGTAAAACCCAGTTGCTCGCGGATGGTGCGCCGCATCTGCTCGGCCGCGAGCAGCGGTGTGCCCAGCATCCGTTCCGTTCCCGTCATATCCACCCAGGCTTCGTCGATCGAATACTGCTCCACCTTCGGGCTGAATGTGCGCAGCAGCTTCACGAACCGTCGGGATGCCGCCACATACAGCGGATAATTCGGTGCCTCTACCGCTAGCGTCGGGCATTTTTCCAGCGCCAGAAACAGCGGCTCCCCGGTACGGATGCCGAATTTCTTCGCGGGGAGAGATTTCGCCAGCACGATGCCGTGCCGCGACTGCCTGTCTCCGGCCACAACGGACGGGATCTGCCGCAGATCCGTATCCTCCCCGAGGACTTCCATGCGGTAGACCGCCGACCAGCTCAGAAATGCGGAATTTACGTCCACATGAAAGATCACGCGATCCATCAGGCGACCCTCCTGAAAAAGCTCCAGCTATGCGTGTGGATGGTGTATTTCAGCTCGAAAAGCCAGCGCGCCCCAGCCACCGTCGCGCGGCATAAAAACAGCTTCGCTTCGATCCCGACGGGATGGATGCTTTTCACGCTGATGATCTCGTCGATGTCGATGCGCAGGAGCGTGTGATCCGCGCATTCCATGCGCAGGCGGAGCGGGCGGATTTCCCCCGCAGCACTGCATATGCAGATCACATCGACCGGACTGTTCCGTTGTTCCACCGCACATCACCGCCTTTTCCGCTATTATAGCACATTCGTTCGCAAATAGCAAGAGGAAATTGCGCCCATTCGAACGCTGCACGCAGAGTCGACGGCGCGGGTACAGGGCGGGTTCGGTTGCACGTTTGCATGCAACCGAACCCGCGATTTTGGAACAAAACGAGCCGAAAACGGCACGAAAAGTGTGTGTTTTTACCCGTTTCGGTGCGTCGAAAAACGGGGAAAAAGCACCGCTCAGCGGTAAAAGCTGTTGCCGCCGATAAATTCGCGCACCAGGCTGGTCGGCGGGATCTCGTCATCCACGTCCGCTTTCTGCACATAATTGAGCACCTTGACGATAGAACGCACCTGATCGTAGCATTCGTCCTCCGGCTGCACGGCGGTCAAAAGCGGGAAGATATGCTTTTTCAAAACCGGCAGTTCATACAGCGTGGAGCTGTTGAAGATCACGTCCGCATGCTCCTGGAACGGGAAGATCCACTTCTTTTCGCCCTTTTGCACGGACTCCCACATCGACAGCGTCCGCTGCACCGACGAGCCGCGGGATTCGTAATCGCGCACGATGCGCCGCAGCAGACGCAGATAGCTGGTGGGGATACGGTTATGATCGTCCAAATTCAGCGGCAGCAGGGGACTGACGTACAGGCGGAAGATCAGATTTTTATCCAATCCGTCCGGGTGCAGAAGGGGATTGAGCGCATGCAGCCCCTCTACGATGATCACGGTCTGCTCGGTCATTTGCAGGCGGTGCCCGTGCCACTCGCGCAGCCCGGTCTTGAAATTGAACGACGGCAGTTCGACCGTTTCACCGTGCAGCAGCGCGGTCAGATGGGTGCGGAACAGCTCTGTATCGATGGTATTGATATGTTCCAGATCCAGCTTACCGTCCGGGCCGGGTAGGATCTTATTGCGGTCGAGGTAATAATCGTCCAGCCCCATTAAAATGGGCTTTTTTCCGTGGACGCGCAGCTGCGTCGCCAGACGGTTGGCAGAGGTCGTTTTGCCCGAAGAGCTGGGGCCTGCCAGCATGACGGCCTTTGCCCCGCGACGGCATACCATATCCGCGACCTGCGCGAATTTTTTCTCATGCAGCGCTTCGTTGACGCGGATGAGTTCGCGGATGCGTCCGTTGTTGACCAGATCGTTCAGATCGGTCACGTTTTCGCATTCCATCAGCTCGCACCAGCGCTTTCCTTCCTGAAAAACGCTCAAAAAATGCGGCATTTCGCGGTAATCCGCAACGCGGTCGGGATCGTTATTGTCGGGGAAGACGAAGATAAATCCGCCGTCGGCGGGCAGGATGTCCCAGACACGCAGAAATCCCGTGGAAGGCATCATTTCGCCGTAATAATAATCCGAAAAATCACCGTGTGAATATACGTCGAAATAATCGAGCGCGCGCAGCGAGAGCAGGCGCGCCTTATCCAGCTTGCCGCGGCTGCGGTAATAGGCGATGGCCTGCGTAGTCGGGATGCGGCGGCGGATGAGGGGGATATTCTGCCGAACGATGCTTTGCATCTGCGCTTTCAGACGCTGCGCGGAGAAATCAGGCACATCCTCCACCTCGACGAACAGTCCCGCACCGACGGTGCAGTTCATATGCGCACGCGAATTCGGCCACAGCTGCTCCATGGCCAGGAACATCACAAACTGCGCCGTGCGCGAATAGGCATCGCGTCCGCCCGAGTCCTGATAGCGCAGCAGATGCACGATCCCGTTCGAAGCTTCCATGGCACGGCGCATGGAGGGACGCTCCTGCGCGATATCCTTTTCCCGAACGGGAACATAATTCAAAGTAAACACTTCACCGGCGATCTTCGCGGCCAGCGCAGTGGTGGAAAGCCGATCTGTCACAAACCCGAGCGATTGCGCCAGCTCCAGCAGTGTCTGCCCGGGCTGCGCCTGAATGGGCCTTCCGTCGATCTGTAATTTCATGTAGATCGCATCTCCTTTTCTG
Organism: uncultured Oscillospiraceae bacterium; assembly: GCA_964538475.1. GTDB lineage: Bacteria > Bacillota > Clostridia > Oscillospirales > Oscillospiraceae > Faecousia. Next base: position 25,421 of record CAZIGE010000020.1, read on the forward strand.
TTTCTTTAGATGGAACATCTATTATATTGCACAAAACGGGAAAAAGCAAGAGAAATTTCTTGTCGAACTTGAACAACCTCCCTTTGCCTGGCTCAACCGTTCGGATACTGTGCCAGCTCCACATCCGTATAATAGTACAGCAGGATCTCCTCGCAGGTCGCACCGCGCAGTGCCATGGCATCCGCGCCGTACTGGCTCATGCCGACCCGGTGACCGTAGCCGTAGGTGGTGAAGCGGATCCGATCTCCCGAAACGGAGACAGTGAACTTTGTCGAACGTAAATTCAACAGCCTGCGCAGCGTCGTGCCGCGATAGGAAACGCCCCCGATGGTCATACGCTCGACACCGCCGCCTTCCGTGTAGGAAACATCCGTAAACCAGCTTTCGGGGTCGCCCGACAGACGAACGCCGAGCTTCTGCGCCAGTTCCTTCGCCGTCAGAACAGTGGTTCGCGAATAGGCGGCCGCATCTTCTTCACCCGGGCTTTGCACCGCTTGCAGGTAGGGGATATCGTAACCCCAGACGGCAACGGCATCCTCCGTGCTGCCGCCGGAGCAGGAAAAATAGGTCGCGGTGATCAGCGCACCGTCATACAGCAGCACCGTCCCCTGCGTAGCCTGCACGGCCATCATGACCTTATCCAGCGCATCCTGTGTTCCGCCGCTTTGCAGATATTCTTCCGGCGGACAATACGCCTGACAGCATCCCGGATCGGTGCAGACCGCGCCGCCGTGGCGGGTGCCATCCGCAGATATTTTCAGGGTATAGGTACGCGCCACGATCGCCTGTGCTTTCAGCGCCTCCGTTTCAAAGCTTGCCGGCATTTCGCCGAGCACGACCCCGACGATATAGCGCTCCAACTCTGTTTTTTCGACGTTCTGTGCCGTTTTCACATCGATCAGCAGCGGTTGCACCGCCTCGGAAGGCGGCTGTGTCGGTCGTGCGGACGGCTGCGTGGGGCTGAGCGTCGCGGCCGTCGGAAGCGTCGGTTGCATCGGGTCGGTCTGCATCCCCTCGGCGGGGCTGTGCCCGACGGATACGGCAAACCCGATCAGACACACGGGAAGCAAAAAGCCGATGATAAACGCGCGGCACCATTCTTTCAGCATTCGTTTCACAAAATTGACCTCCTTTGACGATTTGCGGCACGATGCAATCATAGCACACCGCGCATGTCGGAACGCGTCGGAAAAACGGCGAACCGCGCAAGCTTCCCTTGACATCATGCTGCGCGGCGGGTATAATAGCGATACGAAATCACGAAACGGAGACTCCCCCTCATGAAACGAGCGCTGCACGTAATGATACCGCTGTTGCTGGGTATTTTGATCCTTATCAGTATAGGCTGGTATCTTCTGGAATATGACCCCGCGTTTACGCGCGACCTGCTGCTCAGCCAGGCGCGTTACCAGGATAAGATTGGCAATCATGCCGCTGCCGTATGGTTTTACGATCTGGCCTACCTGCAATCGGATAACGATGACAGTGTAGCGCTGGAACTGGCATCTCAGTATCTGGCGGCTGGGAACTATACAAAAGCGGAGTATACCCTCTCAAATGCCATTGCAGACGGCGGGAGCATCGAACTGTATATCACGCTCTGCAAAACATATGTCGAACAGGACAAGCTTCTCGATGCCGTCACGATGCTCAACAACATCGCCGACCCGCAGATCAAGCAGCAGCTGGATGCCATGCGCCCCGCCGCGCCGACCCCGAACTACGCCTCCGGCAGCTATACGCAGTATATCCGGCTGGAATTTGCGGCGCAGGACGGTGTGTGCTATATTTCCGACGATCGGGAATATCCGTCATTGTCGACCGACCGTTACCGCGGCGCGATCTCTCCCGGGGCGGGGGAGTCGGTGTATTACGGCCTGACGGTCGCGGAAAACGGCCTTGTCAGTACGCTGGGCGTGTATTCCTATATCGTGCAGGGGATCATTGAGCCCGTGGTGTTTACCGACGCGGCGTTCGAATCCGCCGTGCGGGAGCTGCTCGGCGCGGACGAACAGCAGACACTGTATTCCAATGAACTGTGGACGATCACGGAGTTTTCCGTGCCCGCTTCCGCCACGGATTATACAGACCTGCGCTGGCTGCCGAATTTGCAGGTGCTGACCATTCGGGAGGGGAGCTTCTCGACATTACAGCCGCTGGCGCAGATGACGGAGCTGGAGTGTGTGTATGTGACACAAAGCGTCGTATCTTCGGACGATCTGAAGGTACTGGCTGCCTTGCCGAAGCTGCATACGCTGACGCTGAACGACTGTCAGCTGTCCTCTGTTTCGGAGCTTGCGGGCGCGAGCGGCCTGACCGAGCTGGATCTGGGGAACAATACCGTGCGCGATCTGCGCGCGCTCGGCGGCATGAAGCATCTGCAAACGCTGAATTTGGCGCATAACGCGCTGATCGATCTGAGCGTGCTCGCCGAGCTGACAGCGCTGCGGGAACTGGATGTATCGTACAATTCGCTGCTTTCCGTTGCGCCGCTGGCGGCGTTGCAGGAGCTTCGCGTGCTGGATATTTCTCATAACGAGCTGACGACGCTGAGCGGTCTGGAAAACCTGACCGCGCTGACGCAGCTGTGCGCAACGGATAATCTGCTGGTCGACCTGAACGCATTGAGCAGCTGCACGGAACTGGTCAAACTGGACGTTTCCAACAACACCCTGCTCGATATCGACCCGCTCACGGCGATGAAGCGGCTGGAAGAGCTGGATTTTTCGAACAACGAGGTGTCCGAGCTGCCCGCGTTTTCCGCGGACTGCGCCCTGTGGACGATCCGCGGCGAATACAATCAGCTCAGCGATCTTTCCGCGCTTGCGGGGCTTTCGGCCCTTTCGTATGTTTATATGGATCATAACGAGGCCATCTCATCCGTGGATTGCCTTGGCTCGTGCGCAATGCTGGTGCTGGTCAGCGTTTACGGCAGCGCAGTTTCCGATGTGCAGACACTCAAGGATATGTCCGTGAAGGTTTATTATGACCCGACCTGAGCAGAGCGTGTTTGTATAACTTGTCTGTTTTGCGGAGTTTTTATTGACTTTTGCTGTGCAATATGATATAATCGTGCCGTCTTGAAAGGAGGCACGCATATGGAAAAACGTATCATCACCATCAGCCGCGAATTCGGAAGCGGCGGGCGTTCCATAGGACGCGCGGTGGCAGACCGCCTCGGTATCCCGTTTTACGATAAGGAGCTTGTCGATCAGATCGCGCTGGAGAGCGGCTTTGCGCCCTCGTTTATCGAGGAACACGGGGAGCATGCGCCCGGCATGAGCAGACTGTCGTACGCTTTTGCGCAGCAGGGCGTTCCCGGCGTTATGAGCGGTATGTCGGTTGCGGATTTTCTGTGGAGCATCCAGTGCAATGTGATCCTCCAGCTGGCCGAAAAAGGGCCGTGCGTGATCGTCGGGCGAAACGCCGACTATATCCTGAAGGATCGCCGGGACTGCCTGGATGTCTTTATCCATGCGGATATGGATTTCCGCGCGGAACGGATCGTGCGGCTGTACGGAAGCACGGAAAAATCCCCTGAGGTGCGCCTGCGCGAGAAGGACAAGCGCCGCCAGATCAATTACCAGCATTATACCGGGCGTACCTGGGGCGTGGCGCAGAATTACGATCTGTGCCTGAATTCCAGCAAACTCGGCATAGAACAATGCGTGGAGATCATCCTCTCCTGCTGCTGAACAGAAACAGACAGCTCCCCACGGTGCGCTTCGGACGCACGGTGGGGAGCTTTTTTACGGGTACAGGTCACGCACGGTCATTGTGCGGCGGCCTCCGCCTTCGCTTTGCCGCGCAGGCGGCTGAGCGTGACGGGACTCATGCTCAGGAACGATGCGATATGGATATGCGACACGCGGTTGATGAGCCCCGGGTAGCGGCGCAGGAACCACTCATAACGTTCGCCGGCCGTGTAGCGGTGCAGCGCCATTTTGATCTCCCAGTGTTCGGCCGCGCCCCACAGGAGCAGCTGCGAATGGATGTGCACGATCTCGATATAGTGATCGAACAGCTCCTGTACCGTTTCGATGGGGATGACCATGACCTTGCTGTCTTCCACCGCGACGATGCTGATGGGGGAGGGCTGATTGAAGTCCGCATACGGCATGGCTGTTGCGCCGAACTGAAAGGCGAAGCAATCGGTCACCTCGTTGCCCTGATAATCCAGAAAAAATCCGCGCAGGACACCGCTGCAAAGAAAGCACAGCCCGGCGGGACGGTTTCCGCTTTTCACAAGAAGCTCCCCCTTTTTCAGTTCGCGAATGTAGATGACATCCATGATTTTGGAAAGAAGCTCCCTGTCGGTCAGCCCGATCTGATTTCTGAGAAAATCTTCGACAAATTCCATGCGGCGTTGTCCTTTCGTTTTTTTGCCGTGATTATAGCATAATTTTTCGGGCCGCGCATTAACCTAGGTTAATAAAATCGAAAATATTTAAAAAAATTCGGCGTTTTTCGTAACAGATGCGCTGCGCGCGGTCCCGCATTTGCGAGTTTTTTGAAAAAAAAACTTGTATATTCCCCGAATGTATGCTAAGATATGCGTTGACGGCGCAGTATCCTAGTCAGAATGACCATTTTCCAGGTAGGGCCTAAAAATCCTATGAAGGGCACATCGATGAAGTCCCTGGTGTCTGCTTTTTACGCCCAGTTTAGGGTGGATGCTGGGGGTTAAGGATCTCGGGCGCGCGCCAATGGCATGGCGCATACGACCCGGTTTCCGTGGAGACCTGAAC
>CAZIGE010000021.1:0-29869 GCA_964538475.1 uncultured Oscillospiraceae bacterium
CGCACGGCAGAGCTGGTCGGTAAGAAGGAATTCAAGATGGTCAACTGCCATCTGGGCAACGGTTCGTCCATGTCTGCGGTGAAGGACGGCAAGTGCATGGATACGACCATGGGTCTGACCCCTCTGGCCGGTGTTCCGATGGGGACGCGCTGCGGCGATATCGACCCCGCCGTCGTGCAGTTCATCTGCAACAAGTATGAAATGAGCGTGGACGAGTGCCTGAATATGCTCAACAAAAAATCCGGTATGCTGGCGCTGTCCGGCGTTTCGTCCGACTTCCGCGATCTGGAAGACGGCGCGAAGCACGGCAATGAAAACTGCCGCCTGGCACTGGACAAGTTCGCTTATGAAGTGGCCAAGTTTGTCGGCGCATATGCGGCCGCGCTGAACGGCATCGATGTACTGACTTTCACCGCAGGTGTCGGCGAGAACGGCCCTGCGACCCGTCAGGCCATCTGCGATTACCTCGGGTTCATGGGCGTGAAGCTGGATCCCGTGGCGAATGACTGCCGTGGCAAGGAGCGCCTGATCTCCGCACCGGATTCCAAGGTGCAGGTGTGGGTCGTTCCGACGAACGAAGAACTGATGATCGCACAGGATACCGCCGAGCTGGTCAAGGCGGCGAAGTGACCGAACCGTTGAATTGAAAAAACAGGCCTCCTGCACGGGAAACCGTCGGCAGGAGGCCTGTGCTATGCCTGCGGGCTGTGCCGCTTCATCCGATGAAGCGCGCGACCGATCCTGCGCGGGAGGATCCCTTTCAGAACGGGAAGCGTCGCGTACAGCAGGTAAAATACGGGCAGATGAAGCTGCCGAACGGCCAGCGCGGCCACACGGGCTTCGTTCAGACGGTAGCGCAGTGTGCGGCGGCGACACGCGTCGCGGTCGTCACGCATCTGATACAGGGGCAGGTGGAGATTTCGCCCGCGATAGCCCGCGCAGTACAGCTTCAGCCAGAGGTGATAATCCTCCACTCTAAGAAAATGTCTGCCGGTATCGTAGCCGCCGACGGCTTTCAATGCGTCCGCGCGTATCAGACACGGCGCATGGCAAAACGGCGTTCCGCGCACGAAATCGCGCGGTTTCGGATCGGTCGGGTGCGATACACGACCCCATGAACCGTTTTCGTCAAACAGGGTCATGTCCGTGCTGACGAACGCAAGCTCCGGTGCGTTCTCCAAAGCGGCCAGTTCCAACTCCAGACGGTTCGGACTGCACAGATCGTCTGCGTCCATGCGGGCGATGTATGTGCCGCGCGCCGCATCCAGACAGCGGTTCAGACTGACTGCCAGACCGAGATTGTCCCCGTTGCGCAGCAGCGTGATCTTATGCGGCGCGGTGCATTGAAAGTCCTGTGCGATGCGATAACTCCCATCCGTTGAGCCGTCGTCGCAGATGACAAGCTCCCAGTCGCGGAAGGTTTGCGAAAGCAGTGAAGAGATGGCCTGCGGAAGTGTGTCGGCGCAATTATAAACGCCCATAATGATACTGATCGTGCACATATGCGTTTCCTCAAGGTCGAAAAATCGGGGCGGTGTCGCTGTCTATTGTACAGAAAACGACATTTCGTGTCAAGTAAATGCGCGGTCATTGGAAAAATGACCCGCAAAATCCTATACGGTCTTTACATTCCCGCCGATCGTTTGTATAATTTTTACAGCGGTGTCGAATTTTGGACAGGGGGGCAATGCGGATGGGAAAGCTGCTGATCGTATTCGTGATCGCACTGCTGCTGGCGTATGCCTCGGATCGATACCGCAGACAGCTTTGCGCGCTCGGACACAGCGGCGCGCCGCGTTACGATCCGCCGCTGATTTTGCTGATCGTGCTGCTTTGCCTGTTCACCGGACTGCGCACGGCGTATAACGACACGGAAAACTACGCCGCGATCTTTCGCAAGACACCGCTGCTGGGGGATCTTTTCGCGGATCGGGACAATCTGAAGCCTTTTTCGCATCCGCTGTTTTATGCGTACATGAGCCTGCTGCGAACGCTCGGGTTCGGCGCGCAGGCGATGATTTTGACTACCTCCGTGTTCACCCAGACGTGCTTGATCCTGTTTCTCAGGCGCTACAGTGACGATCTGATGTTCAGCGTGTTCCTGTATTTTACGCTCGGCACATTCTGCATGACGATGGCGGCAATCAAGCAGGCGCTGGGCATGGCGCTCGTGACGCTTGCGCTGCCGTGCCTGCAGCGGCGGGAATGGGGGAAATATTATGCATGGATCCTGCTGGCAACGCTGACGCACGCGTATGCGGCGGTTTTTGCGCTGCTTCCGCTTTTTGCGCAGCGCCCGTGGCGGGTCGCGACGATCACGGCGACTGCGTTGACGCTGGTCGCTTTGCTCGGATTTTATACGATCCTGGGCATATTTGCGGATCTTGCCGAAAGCCTGGGTGTTCCGTTCAGCAAAGAGGAGCTGTTTGACGGGCACACCGTAAGCCCGCTGCGCCTGGCCGTATACGCGGTAGTCCCGATGTGCAGCCTGCTTTTCGACCGAAGCATTCGTTATGAAAACGGGCGCATGGACTATATCTTCGTGCAGATGAGCATTTTAAGCATGCTGTTCATGTGTCCGGGCATCCGCTCCGGCGCGAATTTGTTCGGCCGAATGGCGAACTATTTTGAAATGGGCAGCCTGCTCTGCTTTCCGTGGATGCTGCGCAGGACATTCACCCGTGAATCGCGCCGCATGGCAACGGCACTGGCGATTTTGTGCTTTCTGGCGTACTTTTTCTATGCCAACGGCATCCATATGCGCTTTGACAGCACGTACAGGATGCTGTTTTTGAGCTGATCGCCCGTTACCGGGGTATGTGGGTGATCCGAGACAGAACAATTTGGAGGCAGTCGGCGGACTGCCTCCGCTTGCGTTCGGACAGGCGGCGGAAAAAAGGTATTGCCAATAGAGCGAAAATATGATATTATAAAGTCGTATTTGTATAGGTTATTGCCGCTGCGGCTGCCCGGGCTGCGGCGCGGTATGAAAAACTGCCTCCCGGCAGGAAGGAGAAGTACATGGGCGAGAAAATGTTGAGCTATCTGGTGTCCCGCGGGTATTTGAGCAGGGAAGCGTCGGATAAGCTGTATGATACCTATCTGGAGGAGGGGCAGAGCATTCGCGAACTGCTGCTGGAGCAGGCACTGGTCACGGAGGAACAGCTTCTGGAGGCACAGGCTGCTGTATCGCATCTGCCGATCGTTCGCCTGTACGAGCAGCAGATCCCGCTGGACGTGCGCCAGCTCGTAAAACCGGATGTGCTGCGTAACCATGTGGTGCTCCCGTTCGGCTTCGATGTGCAGGACCCGGACACGCTGCTGGTGGCCGTCAACGATCCCATGAACATGCGCGGGCGCGATATCGTTGCCGTGACGAGTAAATTCCGCGTTAAGCCCTATCTTGCGACAACGAGCGATATCCTGCTCGCCATCGACCGCTATTACGGCACGGACGAAATGCGGGAGGTCGCGGAGCTTTACACCCGTGACAACGATCTGGATGCCTCCGTGGAGGAGCAGATCATGCGCGAGGACGTCAATTCCTCGCCCGTCGTCATGCTGGTGAATTCCCTTGTGGAGCAGGCGGTGCGTCAGCGCGCGTCGGATATCCACGTAGAGGCGGAGGCCGACCGTGTGCGCGTGCGCTATCGCGTAGACGGCGTGCTCTACACGACGGCAAATTACAGTCTGCGCCTGCTCGGCGCGATCGTGGCGCGTATCAAGATCGTGTCGGGGCTGGATATCTCCGAAAAAAGAAAGCCGCAGGACGGGCGCTTTACCGCCACGGTGGATCGGCTGGAATACGACATCCGCGTCTCCACACTGCCGACCGTTTACGGCGAGCGGTGCGTACTTCGTCTTAATCAGAAAAAGGCGCTGAGCCGAAGCAAAAGTTCGCTCGGCCTGACCGACGAGGGACTTCGTAAATTTGACAAAATACTGGCGCATCCGAACGGGATCGTGCTCGTCACGGGGCCGACCGGATCGGGAAAATCCACCACGCTGTACACGGCGCTGAGCGAGCTGAACAGCGAGGCGGTCAACATCATTACGGTTGAAGACCCCGTGGAAGCCAATATCGAGGGCATCAACCAGATACAGGTCAACGTGAAGGCGGAACTGACGTTCGCCAATACGCTGCGCTCCATCCTGCGTCAGGATCCCGATATCATCATGATCGGCGAGATCCGCGACGGGGAGACGGCTTCCATCGCCGTGCAGGCATCCATCACGGGGCATCTGGTGGTCAGCACATTGCATACCAACGATACGGCCTCGTCTGTGACGCGTCTGCTGGATATGGGCGTGGAGAGCTACCTGATCGCGGACTCCACCGTCGGCATCATCGCACAGCGCCTGGTGCGCAGACTGTGCCCGCACTGCAAGAAAGGCCGCCCCATATACGAGCACGAGGCGGATTACCTCAAGCTTTCGGCCGAAGAACGGGCAAGGCAGATCATTTTCGAGCCGGTCGGCTGCCAGCGCTGTAACGGCGTGGGGTATTACGGCCGTATCGGCGTGTATGAGATCATGGAGATCACACCGCGCCTGCGCGGCCTGATCGCGGGGCGTGCCCCGACGGATACGCTGCGCGATGCGGCGATCGAAGAAGGAATGTCCACCCTGCAGGAGAGCGCCAGAAAGCTGGTGCTGGACGGGACGACGGCTTTGCAGGAGCTTCTGAGCATTTCTGTTGAGAACATGAATCTTCTGACGGACAAGCGCTGAGCTTTCGGAGGATAAACAAATGATAGATTTTAAGCAGACCGTTCTGTCTGCGCTGGGGCAGGATGCCTCCGATATTCATTTAACATACGGTATGCCACCGTATTTCCGCGTGGACGGTGTACTGACCGCGCATGGTGAGGAACGCATGGACGATGACAGCACGATGCACGTGCTTCGCCTGCTGGCAACGGACGGACAGATCAAAGAGCTGGAGCAGGTCGGCGAGATCGACTTCGCCGTGACCTATGACGGTTCGATCCGTATGCGCTGCAATGCGTTTTATCAGCAAAATCATATCGCCATCGCGCTGCGTCTGCTCCCACTGAAGGTACCGACGGTGGAGGAACTCGGCCTTGCGCCGGTGATCGTCCGACAGGCCGAAAAGCCGCGCGGACTGGTGCTGTTGACCGGTCCGACGGGCTCGGGCAAAAGCTCCACGCTGGCTGCGCTGCTCGACCATATCAATCACACCAGCAGCAGACATATCATCACGCTGGAAAATCCCATTGAATTTCTGCACGAGCACGACAAGTGCATCATCAACCAGCGCGAAGTGGGAGACGATACGGGAAGCTTTGCCGCCGGTCTGCGCGCGGCACTGCGGCAGGATCCCGATGTGATCCTGGTCGGCGAAATGCGTGACCTCGAAACGATCTCCACCGCGATCACGGCGGCGGAGACGGGGCATCTGGTCTTCGGCACGCTGCATACCAAGAGCGCTCCCAATGCCATCGACCGCATCATCGACGTTTTCCCGCCGGAGCAGCAGGAGCAGATCCGCATCCAGCTGGCGGATGTGCTGGAATGCGTGGTGGGCAAGAGCCTGCTTCCCAAAATCGGCGGTGGCCGCGCGGCTGCGTATGAAATCCTGGTCGCGACCCCGGCTGTGCGCAGCCTGATCCGCCAGAACAAGAGCTTCCAGATCCCGGGCACGATGCAGACGGCACGCCGTCAGGGCATGCAGCTGCTGGATGATGCGCTGGCCGATCTGGTTCGCGCGGGAACGGTCACGCTGGACAATGCACTGGAGGCCGCGAACGACCCTGCTGCACTGGCAAATCAATTCGGGAGGTAGTGCGATGCCCTCATTCAACTATTTGGCGGTCAACCGCCTCGGAAAGCGTGTCAAGGGGAATGTGGATGCCGCTTCCATGGAGACGGCGAAAAACTCTCTGCGCGCCGCCGGTTTTACCATTCTGGAGATCAAAGAGCTCGGTGTGTTGGACAGGGACATTGATCTGCCTTTCCTCGGAAATCCGACTGCGAAGGATATGGCGGTGTTCTGTCGACAGTTCCAGTCGATCCTGCGCGCGGGCGTGCCGGTGACGACGGTGCTTTCCATGCTCGGACAGCAGACGGAGAATAAAAAGCTGGCTGCGGCCATTCGCGATATGCAGGCGAGCATCGAAAAGGGCGAAACGCTGGCCGGTTCGATGCGCAAGCATCCGAGGATCTTCAGCAGCATGCTGGTGAATATGATCGCGGCGGGCGAGGAATCGGGCAACCTTGTGGAATCGTTCCGACAGATGGAGATCTGGTTCGACAAGGCGAAAAAGACGAAATCCGCAGTCAGCAAGGCGATGGTCTATCCCTGCGTGCTGATCGTGGTGATGATCGTGGTGCTGATCGTGATGATGACCCGCATTATCCCGGAATTCCTCTCCACCTTTGCCGAAATGGATATGGAACTTCCCACCGTTACGCTGGCGGTCATGGCCGTGAGCGACTGGTTCGTGCAGTGGTGGTATCTGGTCGTGATCGGGCTTGTCGGCCTGATCGTCGGCGGTGTGCTTTTCGCCGGGACCGACAGGGGAAAGCATTTCTTCGGCTGGCTCACACGAAAGATACCGGTCGTCAAGCTGATGACCGTCCGCTCCGCAAGTGCGACGTTCTGCCGAACGCTGGCATTGCTGATCGGCTCGGGCCTTTCCCTGACCGACAGTCTGGAACTGGTCGCCATGAACATGAGCAACATTTATTTCCGCGAAGCGGCGCAGACGGTCCGCGCCATGGTTTCGGAGGGATGGCCGATGAACACGGCTATCCGCGAAACAAATCTGTTCCCGCCGATGGTATACAACCTGGTCGGCATCGGCGAAGAGACGGGCGACCTGCAAAATATGCTGGAAAAAACGGCGGATTACTATGATGACGAGGTGCAGGATGCGACCGCACGCCTGCTGGCGCTGATGGAGCCGATGATCATGATCGTTCTGGCTTTCTTCGTGCTGATCATCGTGCTGGCGATCTTCCTGCCCATGATGAATATGACGAAAGCTTATGACAAATATCTCTGAGCGGGGAAGACGGCTATGGATTATTTGCTTTTGGGAATTTTGACGATACTGGGCATATGCGTCGGGAGCTTTCTGAATGTGCTGATCTATCGTGTTCCGAAGGGGGAGGAATTCGTCAAAACGCCGTCGCACTGTATGCAGTGCGGCCATACGCTGGCGTGGTATGAAAACATCCCGCTCCTGAGCTGGCTGATGCAGCGCGGAAAATGCCGCGCCTGCGGCACGAAGCTGTCGGCGCAGTATCCGATCGTGGAGGCTCTCAACGGCGCGATGTGGCTGGTGACAGGGCTGCTGTATCGCGAAGACCCGCTGCTGGCGGGACTGTACTGTATCCTGTTTTCCATGCTGCTGACGCTTGCGCTGATCGACTGGCGTACTTTTGTGATCCCGAACGGGATCAATCTGGTCATTTTCCTGCTGGGCATCGTTCGCCTGCTCACGGATTTGAGCCACTGGCCGAATTATGTGATCGGCATGTTCAGCGTGAGCACGGTGTTCCTTCTGCTGCATCTGCTGACGCACGGGCAGGGACTCGGCATGGGCGATGTGAAGCTGATGGCCGGTGCGGGACTGCTGCTCGGCTGGAGCAGTCTGCTTCTGGCCGTGGTCATCGGCAGCCTGTCCGGCGCAATCATCCACAGCATTCGCATGCGCAGGGGAGCAGGGCACAAGCTGGCGTTCGGACCGTATCTTGCGGCGGGGATCTGGATCGCCGCGCTCGGAGGCGAGCAGATCGTAAATGCCTATTTCGGGCTGTTTGGACTGTAAGTTGTCCGCATGTTTGAACATACTGAACGGCCTGAGCCGTTCAGAGGAGGATATTTTATGGATATGATAAAACCCACCGGGAAAGTGCTTTTTGTGCAGCTGAACCGCGACGAGATGCGCTTTGCCGTGCTGAACAACGCCGGTGAACCGCTGAGCAGTCACACCGTCTCCGTTCCGGGCGGTGCGGTGATCGACGGCGAGATCAAAAACAGCGAGGCTGTCTGCGCACTGCTGAAAAAGGTGCAGCGCAGGCCGGAGTTCAAGCATTGCCGCAAAGTCGCCTTTACGCTGTGCACCTCGCAGGTGGTGACGGACACCGTTTCCGTGCCTGTACTGCCCGCGAAAAATCTGGAGCGTCTGATTCAGGCCAACAAGGACATGTACTTCAAAGAGATCGACATGAAGCAGTATAAGCTGCAATGGCTGACCGTCGGGCAGAAGGCCGACAGCAGGGAAGTGCTGGTTCGGCTCTGGGCGGTCCCGATGGAGATCCTGAAGGGATACTACCGTGTCGCGAACGAGTGCGGTCTTTCCGTTTCCCGTATCGACTACTGCGGGAACAGCCTGGCTTCTGCGGTCGGTGCGTCCTTTGCGCGTCCTTTGAAGAAAAAGGAAAAGGAAAAGACAAAACTGACGTTGCATTCCGAGATCACATTCGGCAAAAAGAAGGCGGAGCAGCCCGCGCAGGAGGAACCCGCAGCGGGAAGCGGCGAGCGCCCGGATACGCAGATGTATATCTTCGTGGATAACGACCTTCTGGGCGCTACTTTTGTGCAGAACGGGCAGGTGGTGCAGCAGCGCTTTATCAGCTGCGGTTCCGACCCGTCGTACCAGTTCTATGAGCTTGCCATGATGGTGGATGCTTACAGATCGACCGGCTACGGTCGCGGCAGCCGCCTGAAAGGCTATCTGTGCGGCGGACTTGCGGATGACGGGAACATCGCCTCGGAGCTGGGCGATATTCTGGGCATCTCGCCGGAAGTTCTGGCGAACGGCTACGAGCCGCAATTCGTTCTGTGCGTCGGAGCGGGGCGGAATTTGTGCGATTTCGGCGTTGCGGCGATGGATATCCCGAAATCCGGCCGTGCGGCGGATACGGGTCTGCTGCAATATGTTCTGCTGGCGGCGACCGGCTTGATGCTCATCGGTACGGTCACGTTGCTGCTGATCTCCCGCCTGAGCTGGTCGACACAGGAAAACCGCCTGCAAAATCAGCAGCAGCAGCTTTTGATCGAGCTGCAGAAGACCTCCGGCTATGCGGAGAAATATGAGCAGTATATTTCCGATTACGATAAATACAGCAGCGACTGGGAGACCATCTTCGGGAGCCTGCGCACCTACAACGATAATCTGGTCCTTGCACTGGAAGAGCTGGAGGAAACGCTGCCTGTCAATACCAATGTGATCGCGCTGGAGATCGCCGCTGACGGCCTGACCGTGCAGTTCGCTTGCGAGTCCAAGGAAGAGGCTGCCTATCTGATCATGGCGCTGCGCAAGCTGCAATATGCCGATCTGGTCGCGATCTCCAACTTGTCCGGCGGCGGTGGCGGCCCGGCGACCTCTTACGGTTCGGGCGATACGGAAGAACCGCCCACAGACGGCAGCAGGGGCGACCTCAGCGACAGCCAGATCGAGATCCTTGCGGGGCTGATGATGGCAAATATGAACCGCAAGCAGATGATGAACACCTTCCTCGGGTTGTCCGACAGCGAAACACAGCGTCTGGAAAGCGTTTATGCAAAGAAGCCCGACAACCGCTATTCGACCCTTTCGGCGTTGCAGGGGCAGTATTCCGCCTCGTCGATCTATCAGCAGCGCTGCAACGCCGTGGACGAAATGCTGACCACCAATCCGTTTGCCGTGCAGATCTTCGTAGATCTGATGAAAGCGGACATGAAGAGCGAGACACCCGTTCTGCTGACGCAGATCATGCCCGATATCATGAGTAATTCGACACTGCTGAATGCGATGATGAACGGCGGACTGGAAAGCGCTGAGCAGGCTTACAGCTGCATGGAACAGCTGGTTTCCATTATGTGCAAGAATGAGGCGAACCTTTCCGCCTCGGAAAAGCTGTTCTGCACGGATGCGAAAATGCAAAAATGGTATATTTACCATTTGGAAATGGAGCTGGGGCTGCAAAGCAAATCCGCGATCCCGTTCCTGGATATGGAGCTGGTCATTTCCGACTTGATGGACGGCTCGTTCAACACCGGTGACCGCACGCTGGATGCCAAGCTGAATGCGCTGATCCCGAGCGCGGTATGGGATGCGCTGAAGAACATGGAAGACATTTCGGGAACGGTAACGCCCAAGCCGCCCGTCACGGATCCGAACCCGGGCCCGGACAGCTTCGCCCGCTCCGATCTGATGACGATGCTGAAAAAGTACGCGTCCTCCGGCACGAGCGGCAACGCATATGTCGATGAGATGATCGCAGCCTACCTGCGCGACGGCTCCTGCGGAGACGATCGCTGGGATGCATGGTTTGCGCAGTACGGCTATCTGCTCAAAAAGGACGAGGACAGCTCCGTCAAAATTGACAAAAAACCGTCCGACTATGACGACTCCGAGTTGATCGCACTGCTGTTCAAGTATCTGAACGAAGACACGACAGGCGATACCTATCTCGATGCCCTCTTTGACCGCTACATTGCCACGGGCAGCACGGGCAGCAGAGAATGGGACAACTGGCTGAAAAAGTATCGCAGCTATCTGATCGAGCAGGGGACATCCGCTTCCGGCTCGCCCGGACAGTACCCGGTCTATTTCGCCGTTGCACTGCAATATAAGGAAGCCCTGATCCGCGAGGAACTGGATCGTAAGGGACTGGATTATTCGCAGAAGATCGAGAAAGTGGAGGTGCTTGGCTGATGCAGATCGTAAAGAAATACTGGAAGGCGATGCTTGCAGTCGTTGTGCTGATCGCGGTTTTTGCGGTGTTCGGCAATTACAATCGCGAGCGAGCCGCGCATAATGAACAGGTAGACAAGCTGACCGCCAACAATAAGGTGCTGGAAAACCGTGTCAACGAAAACCTGAAATACGAAGGCGTGCAGGATCAGCTTGAGGAAGCCTCCGCACAGCTCATGGCAAGTCGGCTGGAACTTTACAAGAAGTTCCCTGTTGAGATGAAAGAAGAAGACCAGATCATGTATGTGCTGTATCTGGAAAAGATCTTCGGTACAGAGATCACATTCGAGTTCAGTCAGGCGCAGCCGCTGCTCGCGCTGAAAGACGGCGCCGATCTGATGGGGCTTACGCTCACCGTGAATTACCAGACGACGTATGAGGGTTTTCTGGAAATGATCGACTATCTGGCGACAGATTCCAGAGTGACCTCCGTTCAGTTTGCCACGATCGAATATGATGCGGCTACCGATACCGCGTACGGAACGGTCACGCTGCTGCTGTACCTGATCGATTCGGATCTTCTGGAGTATGTTGAGCCGGATGTCAATGTGCCGCAGACCGGCAGAGAGAATATCTTCAACTGATGTGCCCGTGGCAAGCCCGAAAGGAGGGACATTTCCGTGTATAATAAGAAAAATGGCGGCTTCTCCCTGATCGAAGTTCTGCTGTCGATCGTCATACTTGCAGCCGTTGTGATCCCGACGTGTACGTCCATGGTGATGTCCTACCGCCTGAACGCAAAGTCCGAGCAGATGCTGCAGGCACAGCTGGCGGTTTCCTCCGCAGTGGAAAAGCTGATGGCCACGGGTATTACGGGTGATTTTGTGCAAGCTCTGGACGATACAAAGAGTGATGAGGATGGATTTGCGCCCTCTCCCGAATTTGACGGCCTGCTGTTTAAGATCACCTTACCCGAAGGGGAGAAGTATTACGAAATCACCGTCATGGACAGCGAAGGGCTTGTCAAGGTTTCGACGGCCATCCGAAAGGCGGTGACGGGATCGTGAAAAAGCACAATGAAGGCTACGTAATGGTCTATGTTACGGTGGTGTTGCTGCTGTTTTGCCTGATCGCGACAATGCTGCTCTCCGGTGCCATGAAGAATTTGCAGACACAGCAGGACGCGATCGCGCAAATGCAGGATCGCTATGCCGCAGAGGGACTGATCGAACAGGTCATGGCAACCGGGGATCGCAGCAACCTGCCCGATGGCGTGAAATGGAATAGCGAAACCGGCACGCTCACGGCCACATACGGAACGGCGACTGTAGTCTGCGTGATCAATGAATACGGGAAGATCCTTTCTTACGACATTTCTTACGGGATCGGAGGTGATGCCGATGCAACGGACGAAAGCACGCCCGAGGGCGCATGACGGGTGCGGCGGCTTCACCCTGATCGAGCTGGTCATCAGCATTGCGGTTGCGACACTCGTTACGGCGGCTGCGACGACCGTGCTCCTTCTGGCGCTTCGGGTCAATCGGCAATCCTCCCAGACCGCCGCGAAGCAATACACCGTTCGCTCGCTGCTTTCCGCAATGGAAAATGCCGCTTCCACGGGCGCGGTGCAGTCCCTGAAATCGGAATCGGATCATTGGGAACTATATGCCGAGGGTGAAACGCCGATTTTCCAATATATCTCAAAGGATCAGACCATTTCAGTCAACGGCGCGGCGGTTTTGGAGGGGGTGTATGCCTCCCATGCGACGCTGGAAAACGGCCTTTTGACGGTGTCTATCGAAAATTCGGAGGGCGCATTTTCTTCGTCGGTCTACTGCCGGACGATTAAAACCAAGGATGTGCCGGAACCGACTATGCCGATCGAGGTTGAACCGACCGGAAAACTGGAAAGTTTTCTGACTGTGCTGGCATCGCAGTATGGCAGTACGGGGCAGATCATCTACTCAGACGGCATTGCGATGGACGAGGCGAAGTATTATTCCGAGTGGTACATTGGCGGCTATGCCGACCACCCGGGATGGAACACAAAAACGCCATGGTGCGCCTGCTTCGTTTCCTGGGCATTGGTTCAAGTGGGCACTCACGGGTCTGACGGGCATAATAAATGGTTTGCCGAAGTGGATGACTTCATGGCCTATTTCCAACAAAATAAAATGTGGAAAGCAGACGGTGCAGAGATCGGCGATCTGGTGTTTTTCGACTGGATCAACGACGATGTGCCGGATGCACAGCATGTGGGCGTTGTGATCGGATTTTCCGAGGATGAGAAGCAAATCTATACCATCGAGGGAAACAGCGCGGGACGCGTCGCGTTCCGCAGCTATGAGACAGACGATTGGCGAATTCTCGGATATGGTAGCATAGACTTTGATTAAAAGTACCCCCGGGCGGCTTGAAGGCTGCTCGGGGGCTTTTTGCGCTTGTTTATTTTCGGTAGAGATGGACACGGAAGCGGCTCAAAAAGTGCCGCACGGGGCGACCGGTGACGCGCAGGCGACAGTAGATGCGATAGGGGAGGGAAGACAGCGACACGCGGTGGGTGGAGCGGTAGAGGGAAGAAGTTAGGGCGAGGATCTGGGATGGGTAAACGATTTCCTCTTTATAGGTATTGTCGCCGAGGCAAATATAATGGTCATCGGCGACTTTCACAACTCTATGCAGCACAAACTGCCCGTTTTCACGGCGGTAGAGCGGAATGTCGAACTTTTTCAGTTTCTGCGGCGCGGGCGAGAGCACCACAGCGTCGCGTCCCTCGCGCAGCAGCGGGCGCATACTCGTGCCGCGGGGGGAGAATTTGACGCTCCCACCGGCGGACAATTGCTCCTGTATCAGAGGCAGGAGCTGTTCCAGCCGCAGATCAGCACAAAAATCCGTTTTCATGCAATTTTGCGACAAAATCCGCGACGGCGCGGCGGGCGGTGGGCTCGTCCACGTCGTATTCGGCCAAAAGCGCGGCGACGAGGGCGTTTTCGTCGGTTTCCGACTCCAACAGCCGCCAGAGGAGGGCAGCCGTCCCGTTGAGGCGGATCATGAGGTCGAGATCGAGCGGGTCGCCGCAGGGCAGGGCGACGGTCTGCCCTGCGACCTCGCGCACGAGAAATCCGGGTTTGAGTTTCATAAAAATGTGCTCCTTTGAAAAGTTTCCCCGGCGGGTCTCCCCGCCGGGGTAAAAGTTAGTTCCATGGGGTCTGGTCTTCGTCCAAATCTCCGTCAAAAGATGAAGCAATAATATCAACGATATTCATTACTTCGATCTCAATTTCGGGATATTCAAAGAGTTTTTTCATATCTTTGCCTCCTTAGTGGTTGAATGCGTATGTTGCGTCTGCGAACATCATGATTTTCGTGCACAGATCAGCGTTTCTAGCCGCTTCTATTTCACGCGCAACATAGCTCTCAATGCTGTCAGATGCGGAAGCAACAAGCGTCTCGCCGTTATAGACCTCGACTGTGATAAGACCTCGTGCATCGGCGATCGCAAAACCGTCGATCAATACGACACGCAAGCCGTTTGCGCCGTATTTCTCACCGGCAACCGTCTTTGCAGTAACTTCTACAGGCGTGCCGTTGTGATTTGTGTAGGAAATCTTTGCTGTCATGCTCTCATCCAGGTTGGAGAAGGCCAGCAGCAACTGAATGTTTTCCTTGAGCAGCAGGGACGAGCCTTTGTAGTTATCTTCTTTGACACGTCGGTCGGTGCAATCCTTCATAGATACAGTTGCAAACTTTACCTGTTCGTCTGTCAGCCCCGCGTTTGCGAGGTTGTCTTGCGCATAGGTAAATGCTGTTTGCGCTGCTGCGCCGTAATTGAGCATATCCACCATCAAGGTCTTTGTTTTTTCGGTGCTGCTCGTGTTGTTCAAGGTGCGATGCGCATAGTCTTTCACGCTGTCGATTTTCACATTGCTGATCGCAATGCCGCTTGCGTTATAGACCGTAGCGGTGACCTGATCGCACATTTCTTTTGCGGCAATTCCCGTAAAGGATGCATAATAGTAAGCCTCTCCGTCGATCGTCGTTGCTGACCATTCCTGTTCATCAAACTTTAACGTCTGCGTGACATTGGGTCTTCCGTCGGCATAGGACTTGACAATCACGACGTGGCAGCCCGTCCAATTTGCAACGTGGCTCTGCTTAAACGCAAAGTTCATGGACATGACGCTTTTCAGTGTCAAATTCGCATACTCAATGTCGAACTTCATGACATACTTGCACACATCACAAATGCAGTTGCTGTCTTCGTCCTTATGCGTGCCGCAGCGCCAAGCCTTGGCAACGGGGTCATAGGTATAGGTATCGCTTCCCGAATGCACATAAGTCCCGTCGCCGTTTTTGAGGTAAGCGGGCTTGATATCGATCGGGTCATAAGTCTCACTGCTTTGGATGTACTGATAGGTACTGCCGGAGGAAGCCGCGTTGGCGAAAATGACCTTTCCCGTACCGTCGCTGCAAATATTCGCGCCGGACGCGGTCGTGTAAAGGTTGCCCAGAACATTCAGCGTGCCGTTGACGTTGATCTTTGCATCCTCGACGGTGGTCTTGCTGCCTGCCTTGCCTGTAGAGGCTACATACAGAACCGGAACGCGAACTTTCCCACTGTTCCCCCACAAATAGTCTGCTTTCCATTCAGCGGAATCATAGACGTAAACATTTGCACCTGCGGCGACCTCAAGCGTTGCGCCGTCGGCAATGTTGATCTCTACGCCGGGAAGAACCGCAACATCCTGCCCGACAGTCAGGTTGCAGCCCGGCTCCAGATTGAAGGTCAGATTATTCGTCAGGGGGAAGTTGTAGTCGGATGAATCAATATCAACAGACACATACACCTTAAGCTCGATTTGTAATTTGTTTACAGCAACCGTTCCATCAATGGTAAACGCAAGACGTTCATTTGTTTTGTCATACTTTTTAGTAACCGATCCGTCGTTGCCAATCTGTAGCAAACCACCCGCGCCAATAAAAACAGCGTCAATATTTGAAGTCACGAGGTTTGAGGTAAGCGAGTTCTTTACAGCAGTACAAAGAAATACATGTTCAGCTGCACCACTTTCGAATTTGATTGCTGCCTCAATATTTTGCACATAATACTGTGAGAACGGAAAGACGTAGTATCCAGACTTAATATTTTCGGGGTTTAGATTTAATGCATTGGGAACCATATTTTTTGTTGCATTGCCGCCGCGCCAGTCGGTGATCTGAATAAACTCATATACAGTTGCGCCGGATTTTGCGGTGATCGTGCCGTCGCCGATGATATAGCCCCATGCATACAGATTTCCGGTCACATCGATATGGCTTGTATCGGAAAGCTTAATTAAACCATATGCGCCGGTTGGGCGATAACTGTTGGAGCTTGTCCCGGTCAGACACCGGCCGCCGACTTCCAATGTTCCGTTAATCGTTATACTTGCACCCGAGGCAACCTCAAGTGTTCGGAACGCCTCTTGAGTCTCTGCTGATTCAACATGATTCGGCGTTTTATCGGAAACAGTATAAGCGCTGTCATATGGTATCAGCAGCGTCACATCTGTAGGAATAGAATAATCTCCTTTCGGAAGCTCGCCTGTGTTAGCGAGTACGATCACCTTATTTGCCGAATTCTGTGCTTTTGATACAGCGTCGTTCAAAGTGCTGTACATGTAATTTCCCACTTGGAAGCATGCGTTTGGGCCGTACAATGCTTCAATTTGAGCAGTTGCGCTGGTCGGGAGGAAGGTAAACGAGTTGGACATTGACAAAATCGAATTGTCTGCCTTGTTGATCCATGCAACAAAGTTCGTTGAATCTGCAACGAGCGATACACCGGATATCCCCACGTTCAGTGTCGTCTCGGGGTCGATTGCAGTACCATTTGCTTTCACGGTGTGATCGGACGGGGAAATGACGGATACGGATGCACTATCCACAACTGTTTTTACAGTGATATTGGACAACAAAAGCGTTGCGTCACTTTTATCATTCCATTTGTTATATTTGGAAGTAATTGTTATTATGTCCGATGTCGCGTTTTCTTCTAGGACAACTGAATATGAACCCGTTGCGCTTGGCAGATTAGTAGCGCTATGCCCTGACAGCGAATAATCAAACGAAAGCCTAACTTTATTGGAAGATGCATTGGTAAACGTGATATTGTTGGTAGTTACATTATTATTATTGTTTTTAGCTAGAATCGTAACTGTTCCATCGGAGTTTTTAGTTATCTTAGATTCGGTGTCAGTTATTTTGACCGTATTTGTACCGTCGGTGATGGTTGTAGAGTTACTAGCCGCCGTTACGGCAAACGCCAACATTCCGACAAGCAAACACACGGCAGCAAAAGACAGAAGTGAACAAACATGTCTTTTCATACGGTTTCCCCCATATTTTTAGCCTGTAATCGTTGTATACACTGTATATCCGTTCTGATCGTAAATAACCGCCACATCCCCGGTGGTCATATTCAGAGAAGCATTAGACGAGGAAACGATCTTTACGGCAGAAAGGTATTGGTCGTAAATATCTTTTACAGCACCGTTTGTAAACATGGTAGAATTGTTAATATCCGATGCAACATCTTCGGCAGAGGCATTGTTAAGCGCAGCTAGAATAGTTGCAAAAGCCAGTTCATCGCCATTTTTCGCATTACTCATATAGTTGCTAAAATCATTGCCATTGTCATCTTTGCACTGCTCGGCAGAATTTCTGAGCTGGTCAAACCATTCTTTGCCGTCGTTCGGGTTCTTCACGGAGTTCAGGGACTTCATGTGTTCATCCAGCTTCTTGGAGAATTCAGAGGAAGTTGCCGCAAAGCCGTAATATCTGGAAAAATCGATAATCAAGTTTGTTGCAGCAGAGGGCTGTCCATTATTGTTCATCGCATTTTGAGTATCCAGCGCCGTCGCTAAGACTAACAAATTGGAGAATGCCTGCGGATTTTCAGTACCCCACGCATCCCAATCTCCATCTGCGGGCGCAGAAATACCATACTTCTGTGCAGTCTGGGTCAAAAGATCATTTCCATACAGGGACGACAGGGTGAGGCCGCTTTCGCTCCCACCCGTTATGGCATTTGACAAATTGGCCGCCATAGACGTAAAGCTTTCCACATCGCTCAGCAGCTTATCTGCACGGTTGCCTGCTATGTAGCTTGAGTTTTTAATACCGTTTGCAGTTTGAGAGTCCAGTCCATTCAGTACATTTGCACCGTTCCACCCATCATATTTCAATTTCAGGGCATCGGCGTAATTCTCGCCGTAGGCATTTTTCAGGACGGTATCGATATCGGAGCCGGATGTGATCGCCTCGCCGTTATAGGTGATCCCGTCTTTGTTCAGGACGAGAATGCCGCTGGCGGTAGAGTCGGTCAGCTCACCGTTGTACATGGCGAGCGTCAGGAGGTTCTCGATCTCCGCGACGAGAGCCTTATCGGCGGTCATGTTCGCCTGCTTTACGTACACACTATACCCCGCGATGGCGCCGGTGGAGAGGATCGCCAAGATCGCGATGACGATGATCAGCTCCACCAATGTGAAGCCCAGATTACCCTTTTTCATACTCAAAAACTCCTTACTTCGCCGCATAACACCATCCTCTGCGAAAGGCGCGAAAACCGCCCCGGCCACGGGAGCTTTTCCCCGCCCGACGGCGCAGGCTGACGGCGAAAGCCGCCCGCCGCAGGGTGTCAAAAAAGCCCTTGCCTCTCCCCTTGGGAGAGGTGGCACGGCGAACGCCGTGACGGAGAGGGTTCTGAATTTACTTAAAAACCCCTCTCAGTCATGCTATCGCATGACAGCTCCCCCTCCGGGGGAGCCTGGTTTTTTGCCAGCCCCGCGCCCGAGCCGCGTCCGTCTGCGGGTCGAACGCCTGACGGCGCAGCTGACGGCGAAAAGGGCGAGTTTCAGAAAATTTATTGCCCGTTTAACACGGAGTTAACAAACCGCCCCCTTTTCGTCCTTGACGCTTCGCGGGAAATGTGGTAAAATAGCACCGTGTAAGTACCCGCTCACGCGGGAAACGCCGCGCAGGGGCATCCCGCGCGGAAAAAATCAAAAAATGCCGCTTTCGCAGAGGATGGTGTTATGCGGCGAAGTAAGGAGTTTTTGAGTATGAAAAAGGGTAATCTGGGCTTCACATTGGTGGAGCTGATCATCGTCATCGCGATTTTGGCGATCCTCTCCACCGGCGCCATCGCGGGGTATAGTGTGTATGTTGAAAAGGCCAATAAAGCGGCGGATCAGGCCATGGTGGCAGAAATTAAGAATGTTCTGACGTTGTATTATTATTCTAATGGTATAGATGCCGGATATATCACGATCGGCAAAGACGGTGTCACGGAAAAGAGCGGCAATGGCGTTATTGCAGCGATGAAGGAAGCGTATGGCGACGAATGGGAAACCGCATTAAAGGTCAAGTACAATGGATGGACAGATGATGGTCTGAGCAAGATCGTCAGCCAATATACCGACGAACAGCTCAGCAAGGTCGCAAATTCGACTTACCTGACCACCGCAACCCCCGACGGCCTGATGAATGCTGTCACGAAACTTACCAACATTGCCTCCGGCGTTATCCAGCAGTACGGGAAGAACAACAGCATAAATAATAAGCTTGAGAACATTTTGGGTGAGGAGTTTGTAAATACTCTGAAAAACACCGGCGTTGAAGAGACTTCCGATGATTATTCCAATGTTGTTTCCAATATGCTTGTCGGCTATTATGCCGAGCAGATGAACAAGCTTGATGTCGCCAACGACCCCAATGGTCAAGACTTGGACGATCTTACGCAAATGACCTTGGCCTATGCGACAATGTACGCCTATGCTGAGGCTACAAAGGATACCGGGCTGATTAACGCCCTGAATTTGGCTATTTCAAATGTTACTTCCATTGATGACCTGAATGCAAAAACATTAGAGAATGCCGTTATGAATTATAATTCTGATGTCACGGGTAAATATACTGAATATATGACAACTGGTGCAGGCTCCGGCGATTTTTCTGCCGTTGTTACCATTATGGGTGCTGTTAATCATATTGCCGGTACTTACACCGATGGCGAGCAGTTGAAAAACCCCAATTTGTATGCTTCCGAAACTGTTTCTGAGCAGTTAAATAACTACATTAACGCCGTGAAAACCGCATCCTCTGTAACGGTCGGCGCGCTGGCCGATGGCTGCATCCGTATTATGATTACCGCTGACGGTGGCCTGTCCGTTTTGCCGCAGGCGGCCGATTTGGGCGCATAACCGGATATACTTTTACCTAAGAAGAAAGGGGCAAAATTTATGTACGCAAAACACTTAAAATTGAAGTCGCTTGTCTTGTTCGCGCTTATTTTGGCTTTCGTTCTTCTGCCCCTCTCAGCCATTGCTGCGACTACAGGTACATATACGCCAACTGAAAACGTTACCGTAGCGATCACCAAATCGAATAGTTGCAGCTACAGCAACGGTTCTGTGACTATAACTGCAAAGGGTACCGCTGGCTTTCTTGGAATAGGAGCAGTGAGTGACACGGCTACGGCAACGATTACCGTTGCCGCCGGTGGCACGCTTTCCTTTGATTATGCACTGACTAACGTAAACACACTGACTATCGACGGCAACACAATTACCGCAAAAGGCAGTTTTCAAAAGGCCATGCAGGCAAATGGAACCATTTCCATTGAGATGACCACTGAGAAAAATAGCACAGAAAATAAAGTCGTGTTGTCTAACTTCAAGTTTGTGGAAGCAGCCGCCGAATCAACGGTCACGGTGTTATATGATTCGGGGAACTCCGTAAAAATCGGAGAAAGTATTGTTTCTTCCGGCTATTCTACAAAAGTAACGCAGGGGAACTCTATTACGCTGACAGCTAGCACTTCTAACTTTGTCGCTTGGATTGATGCGGACACGAATATGATTCTGTCGAAGTCTTCAACTTATGTTTGCACGCCGACGGGCAACATGACTGTCCGGGCACTCCATGGCCCGAATGCGTGTTTCGAAACAGGCGGCAAAATGTATGCATCACTTGCCGAAGCGACAAAGAATGCTGCATCCGGTTCGATTATTATTCTGGCAAACAACGGTACACTTCCTGCGGGAGATTATACCATTCCCAGTGGCGTGACGCTGCTGATACCTTATGCAGAAAACACAGATGCGTATACTGACCCACTGTCCTCCCCCGAACAGGATGTTGCCAATCCAACTACACCAACACTATTTCGCAAATTGATTGTTTCCAAGGGGACGGTTATCAACTGCAACGGCAATATTCGCGTGGATGCACAGCAGAATACATATTCAAATAACAGAACGGGCTGCGTAAGTGGCAAGTACGGCCGGATGGAATTAGAAGAGAGCGCCGTACTGAACATGAACAATGGTTCGTCCCTGCGTGCCTACGGGTATATTACAGGCAAGGGTACAGTAAACTGCACAGGATCGACCGTGTATGAGCTGTTCCAAATTATGGACTGGCGCGGCGGTTCCGCTGCAAGCAGTCTCAAAAGCAAACTTGAAGGGCATAGTTTCCTGATTTCGCAGTTTTATATTCAAAACATTGAGACAACGCTGACGTTGAACAGCGATTGCAAGCTTGTCGCATGTGCAACGATCTCTACAACTAACGGCATCAAAGGTACATACCGCTGTGAACCTGTTATGGTTGGTTCCGGTGGTTTATTCCGACTGGCAGACGGCGGTTCTGTTTCCCGAACATTTTCCGCAGATGGCCGGGTAAACTATGTTGTTGACGGTGATTTGACCCTTGGCTCGGTGTCTATTGAGTTTACGGTGGGATTAATACCTTATACGATTAGTTCCTCCGAGTATGTTCTGACGTTCCCTGCGAACATGACCGTGACTGTCAACAGCGGCACGGCAAATCTGGACGGCAGCTTCAAATTGCAGCCGGGCGCAAAATGGGTAGTCAGCAAAGGTGCGACGCTCAACTTAAACAGCGGCGCAGAACTTATCATTTACGACCATACAACATGGAACGCGGGAAATTATGCGCGCGACAAGAAGTATTATGCCGTAAACTACTCTCCGACGAAAAAGATGGATCAGCCGACGCAGCCGGGGCAGCTGGTCGTAGACGGAACGTTGAATGTCAACAGCGGCGCGGGCGTTTACATCACGACAGGCCAGAGCACCTCTGCCCCCCTCCTGACCGGCACGGGCGTTGTCAAGATCGACAGCAACGCAGACTTGGGTGGACGTACTAAGATTAAGGAAGTTAACGGGAATACTACTAACTTGGTTGAAGTTGATGTCAAGCCGCTGGAAGCATTCCTCTGCTCCGCCCCGAGCACATTTAACAAAATGGATGCAGGCACGACCTACACCGGCGACGGAAAAGTTTGGCATGTAGATAACGACAGCAACTGCATTTGTGATGTAGATGGGTGCAATAAGGCTCTGTTCCGTATATCCGGCGCAACCCTCCTGTTT
The DNA here is from genome assembly GCA_964538475.1 of uncultured Oscillospiraceae bacterium. GTDB lineage: Bacteria > Bacillota > Clostridia > Oscillospirales > Oscillospiraceae > Faecousia. Next base: position 22,091 of record CAZIGE010000021.1, read on the forward strand.
AAGGATGATATTCAAATCAACATCCTTGCGACATTTAATATGTATACAACCCAAACTCTGAGTAGCGCCGGTCTGGAAGTATTTTACGAATCTGATTACAATAACGGAAGCGGCACTGCCCCGTCTTATACAGTCGATGAAATGTCAAAGAACGGCCAGTATTATACGGCGCTGACGCATGGGATCGCAGCAAAAAACATGGCTGATGTGCTTTACATCCGCGCCTATCTGGAAGTAAACGGAACCAAATATTACACCGATTTCGTGGAATACAGTCCGCAGATTTATTGTAAAAATAAGATCGAGAAATCTTCCGATGAAAACCTGCGTTCGCTTTGTATTGCCTTGATGAACTACGGCGCAGCTGCGCAGAAGTACTTCGGCGAGAGAGACGGATTCAAGTACGACACACTGATGAACGATTTCCTCAGTGAAGACCAGAAAAAGGATTTGTATTCTGCCGATAAGGTCGTGTCGCTTGAGAGCGTTCCCGCGTACTCCTTCACCGCAGCCAACACCGACTCCTTCAAAGTAGCAGTCGCAAGTACGGTTATGACCGGTGCGTTGAAAATCAGGCTCAGCGCGATCGTTCCCGACGGCGCAACATCGGTGCAGTTGCTCTATTGGCGGCAAAGCGATGTTTTCGACAGTAGCCTTAGCCTTGATAAAGCGCAGACAGTCAATATGACGTATGACGGCACAAAGTACTATCAAGCTGACATTGAGGGTATTGCGGCAAAAAATATGGGCGAAACGGTCTATTTCTGCGTTAAAGCAACGGTCAATGACCAAACTTCGTATACCGCGGTGAAAGCCTACAGCATCCACAAGTATGCCCAAAATAAGGCGGGTAGCACTGATGCAAATATGTCGGCTTTGGCGAAAGCATTGGTCGTATACAGCGACGCGGCGAAAACCTATTTTATTAACAAATAAAGGCGGGTGTGGTATATGAAACTTTTCGAAATGCCCGAGTTGGGAGTAGTTGAGCTGAAGTTCGAAGACATTCTTACTTCAAGCTATGAGTATGGCCCGGACGAGGGCGAAGGCGATTTCTTCGACTAAATTCACAACCCCGGCGGGGAGACCCGCCGGGGAAACTTTTCAAAGGAGCACATTTTTATGAAACTCAAACCCGGATTTCTCGTGCGCGAGGTCGCAGGGCAGACCGTCGCCCTGCCCTGCGGCGACCCGCTCGATCTCGACCTCATGATCCGCCTCAACGGGACGGCTGCCCTCCTCTGGCGGCTGTTGGAGTCGGAAACCGACGAAAACGCCCTCGTCGCCGCGCTTTTGGCCGAATACGACGTGGACGAGCCCACCGCCCGCCGCGCCGTCGCGGATTTTGTCGCAAAATTGCATGAAAACGGATTTTTGTGCTGATCTGCGGCTGGAACAGCTCCTGCCTCTGATACAGGAGCAATTGTCCGCCGGTGGGAGCGTCAAATTCTCCCCCCGCGGCACGAGTATGCGCCCGCTGCTGCGCGAGGGACGCGACGCTGTGGTGCTCTCGCCCGCGCCGCAGAAACTGAAAAAGTTCGACATTCCGCTCTACCGCCGTGAAAACGGGCAGTTTGTGCTGCATAGAGTTGTGAAAGTCGCCGATGACCATTATATTTGCCTCGGCGACAATACCTATAAAGAGGAAATCGTTTACCCATCCCAGATCCTCGCCCTAACTTCTTCCCTCTACCGCTCCACCCACCGCGTAGACATCTGTTCCCTGCGCTACCGCGCCTATTGCCGCGTCTGGCGCGCGATCTATCCGCTGCGCGCTGTCGGAAGCTTCCTCCGCCGCCGATTTTTGCCATAAAACTGAAGCGGGGAAGCCACCTGCTTCGGTTTTTGTGTAAATTTCTTTCGGGAATTACGGATCGTAACACTTTGTTAACGAATGCTGCATTACTTTTTAGAATATTTGCGCTACAATATGCTTGGGTCATGTTCGACCGTGCGCCCGTTTTTGCGCGTGACGCTTGATTTTTCGGCCGCAGCCTGCTATGATTAGGGGCATGAAATGCGCGATCGGGGAGGGATGGTTCATGACGGAATTTTCGATCTGCGTTGCTTCCCGCGTCGCTGCGGTGCGCGCGATGTTTGAAAGCAGCCGCGATTTTTGCGCGGATTTCCACACATCGGCGACACCCGACTTTTCAATCGAAATCACCGCGCAGGATCTCGCCCGCGAACGGGAGATGTTCCGAAAAAGCGCTTCCGCCGGGGTCGTGCCGGCCAATGCGCTATCCGATGCACAGCTGGAGATCACGGCGATCCAACGCAAGCTGACGCAGGCGCTGCTGGAGTATGATACGCTGCTGTTTCACGGCTCGGCTGTGGCTGTCGACGGCGCGGCGTATCTGTTCACCGCGAAAAGCGGCACGGGGAAGTCCACCCATGCGCGCCTCTGGCGGGAGCTGCTGGGATCGCGCGCCGTGATGATCAACGACGACAAGCCGTTTCTTCGCGTGACGCGCGACGGCGTGCTGGTCTGCGGAAGCCCGTGGAACGGTAAGCATCGTCTCGGCGCGGATATCAGCGTCCCGCTTCGTGCGATCTGCGTGCTGCGGCAGGCACCCGAAAATGAGATCGTCGAAATTACGCTGGGGGAGGCGCTGCCAATGCTGCTTCAGCAGTCGGCCAGACCCGCCGAGGCACAGCAGATGGCGAAATATCTCGATCTGCTTGGCAGGATCTGCGCCTGTACCGCATTCTATCGGCTTGGCTGCAATATGCACCCGGACGCGGCGCGGATATCCTTTACGGCAATGACCCGCAGAACATAAGGAATAAGAATCGCCGAGACGGACGATCGGCGATTCGCAGGAGAGAGAACCATGGAGGAAAATCACAATCATCCAGAACCTGTGCGTGGGAAACGGCACCTGCGCATTTTGCGAAAGATCGAGCATTGGCACCTGGTCGCGTTTTTTCTGGTGCTGTTCGATCTGTTCGCTGTGACAGCTTCGTATTTTTTCGCGCTGTTGCTGCGCTTTGACTACCGTTTTTCGCAGATCCCGTCGGATTATCTGACTGCCTGGATGAAGTTTGCACCGATCTATGCGGTGGTAAGCGTGCTCGTATTGTGGCGACTTCGGCTGTATCGGAGCATCTGGCGCTTTGCCAGCTTCGTGGAGCTGGAACGCATTGCCGTGGCAAGCGCGGTGCTCGGTGTGTTCCACACTGTCGGGATCACGCTTCTCTTTCAAAGAATGCCGGCAACCTATTACATTGTCGGGATCGGCTTGCAGTCCGCTCTGATCGTTTTTGTCCGATTTGCTTACCGCTTCATCCTGCTCGAACGCAGTAAGCAGGCGCGCATGCTGGAAAAGACCAAGGCAGCGCGCGTCATGCTCATCGGTGCAGGCGCTGCGGGGCAGATGATCCTGCGCGACCTGCACGGCGCAAAAGAGGTCAACGACCGCGTTTGCTGCATTATCGACGACAATAAGAATAAATGGGGGCGCTTTATCGACGGCGTTCCGATCGTCGGCGGGCGGGAAGATATTCTACGCAATGTTGAAAAATATCAGATCCGCAAGATCTTTCTGGCGATCCCCAGCGCGACTGCCGCGCAGCGGCGGGACATCCTGAATATTTGCAAGGAAAGCAAATGCCAGCTCAAGAGTCTACCCGGCGTTTATGAGTTCGTGACGGGGAAAGTTACGGCCGAGTCCATGCGACAGGTCGACGTGGAAGACCTGCTCGGGCGCGAGCCTGTGCGGGTCGATATGGAAGAGATCTACCGCTTTATCCGCGGCAAGACGATCCTGGTCACGGGCGGAGGCGGCTCGATCGGAAGCGAGCTTTGCAGGCAGGTAGCGCGGCACGAGCCGAAAAAGCTGATCGTGTTCGACATTTATGAAAACAATGCGCACGCCATCGGGCTGGAACTGCGGGATAAATTTCCCAAGCTGGATCTGAAGGTGCTGATCGGCTCCGTCCGCGACAGCCGCCGCATGGAGCAGATCTTCGAGGAATACCGACCCGAGATTGTATATCATGCGGCTGCGCACAAACATGTGCCGCTGATGGAGGAAAGTCCCTGCGAGACGATCAAAAACAACGCAGTGGGAACATATAAAACGGCGTATGCCGCGATGACGCACGGGTGCAAACGATTTGTGCTGATCTCATCCGACAAGGCGGTCAACCCCACGAATATCATGGGCGCGTCCAAACGACTGTGCGAGATGGTCGTTCAGGCGTTTGACCGAAAGATACGCGACGGAAAGGCGGCTGATCTGCTCCCGATGCAGATGCACGGTGCGGCGAACTGCCTGCCCGCACAGATGCATGATGTACACACGGAGTTTGTCGCGGTACGCTTCGGCAATGTTCTGGGGAGCAATGGGTCGGTCGTTCCGAGATTTCAGGAGCAGATCTCCAGAGGCGGCCCGGTCACGGTGACGCACCCGGATATTATCCGCTATTTTATGACGATCTCGGAGGCTGTGTCACTCGTTTTGCAAGCGGGAACGTATGCCAACGGCGGCGAGATCTTCGTGCTGGATATGGGAGAGCCGATCAAAATCGATACGCTCGCGCGCAACATGATCCGCCTGTCGGGCTTCACACCCGACGAAGATATCAGGATCGAGTATACGGGACTTCGCCCGGGAGAAAAGCTATACGAAGAAAAGTTGATGTCCGAGGAAGGGCTGAAAACCACGCCCAACCATCTCATCCACATCGGCTGCCCGATCCCGTTCGATACGGACGAATTTCTGCATCGGCTTCCCGTGCTGATGGAAGCGGCCAATGCGGGCAGAGAAGACGAGATCCGCTCCCTCGTTGCCGAGGTCGTTCCGACCTACCATCCGACAGTTGCGGCGCTCGGCCGTGATCCGATTCGGGCGGGAGAAGTGTATGTATAAGCTTTTTCTGAAAAGGGCGTTTGATATTGCGCTGTCTGCGCTTGCGATCGTGATTTCGGCGATCCCCATGCTGCTGATCGCAGTTGCGATCAAGGTGGATGACCGCGGGAGTGTTCTGTTCAGCCAGAGGCGGATCGGGCAAAATCGGAACGGTCGGGTCACATACTTCACGATTTACAAATTCCGAAGCATGAAAATGTCTGCGCCGCGGGATGTTCCCACGCATCTGCTGGAAAACCCCGGACTATATGTGACCCGTGTAGGACGCTTCCTTCGAAAATTCGGCCTGGATGAGCTGCCGCAGCTTTATCAGGTACTTTGCGGGAAGCTGTCGCTGGTCGGGCCACGGCCTGCACTGTGGTCGCAGGAGGATCTGTATGCCGAGCGGGAGCGTTACGGCGCGAATGATGTCAAGCCCGGGATCACCGGCTGGGCGCAGGTCAACGGCAGAGATCGGCTTACGATCGGGGAAAAAGCGAGACTGGACGGCGCGTATGCGCAGGCGCTTCGCGCGGGAGATCGGCACGGATTTGCGATGGACTGCAAATGCCTGCTCAAAACGATCGGCTGCCTGTTGCGACCCGACGACAGCGTGACTTGACGGATACCCGAAAAGGCGGTATCCTATACACATACACAATATGCCGGTTCGTACCGGCATGACCCAGAGCTTGACCGACAGGGCGCGCGGCTTCTGTCGGGGTATGGATCGATCGGCCGAGGGTGGAGAACATCACTCGGCCGTTTGGCATTGACCGGTAACCATTATGCGCGCAGAATTGGAGACAGATCGATATGGATATCAGACCATTCGAGAATAAGGTGTGGCTCGCCACACCCACAATGCACGGCGAAGAACTGAAATATGTTCAACAGGCTTATGATACGAACTGGATGAGTACGGTTGGCGAGAATATCAACGAAGTTGAACGGATCGCCGCTGAAAAGGCTGAGATGAAATATGCAGTTGGTCTGTCTTGTTGTACTGCTGCGCTTCACTTAGCAGTCAAGCACGCAGGTGAAACCCTTTACGGTAAGCCGGCGGTCAGCCACGGTGCTTTGGAAGGCAGGCGGGTCTTCTGCTCCGATATGACCTTCGATGCAACGCTGAACCCTGTTGCTTACGAGGGCGGCATCCCAGTATTCATTGACACGGATGTCGGTTCCTGGAACATGGATCCTGCGGCACTTGAAAAAGCGTTTGAAATGTACCCCGATGTAAAATTGGTGGTTGCGGCGGAGCTTTACGGTTTTCCCGGACGAATGGATACGATCAAGAAGATCTGCGAAAAACACGGCGCACTGCTGGTCGAGGACGCAGCCGAGGCGATGGGCGCAACTATAGATGGCAGACAGTGCGGTTCTTTCGGTGATTATTCTGCGATCAGCTACAACGGCAACAAGATCATCACCGGCTCCGCGGGCGGCTGCCTGCTTACCAACGATATTGAAGTCGCAAACAAAGCGCGCAAATGGTCGACACAGGCTAGGGAAAATGCTCCGTGGTATCAGCATGAGGAAGTCGGCTACAATTACCGCATGAGCAATGTGATCGCAGGCGTGATCCGCGGGCAGTACCCGCATCTGGAGGAGCATATTGCACAGAAAAAGGCGATCTATGTGCGCTATCGCGATGGCTTCAAAGATCTGCCCGTGCAGATGAACCCGATCACAGATGGCACCGAGCCGAACTATTGGCTGTCCGCGATGATCATTGACGAAGAGTATATGTGCAAACAGGTCAGAGATGACTCTAAGGCACTTTATATATCCGAAAAAGGAAAAACCTGTCCGACGGAGATCCTCGAAACACTGGCAAGCTATAATGCCGAAGGCAGACCGATCTGGAAGCCGATGCATATGCAGCCGATGTACCGTATGCACGAATTTGTGACACGCGAGGGGAGCGGACGCTGCCGCACGAATGCGTATATCGCAGGCGGCTGCATGGATGTCGGTGCGGACATTTTCGCGCGCGGACTATGCCTTCCGTCCGACAACAAAATGACAGTTGAGGAACAGGGCAAGGTGATCGAGATCATCAGAAGCTGCTTCCGATAAAACCGAATGAGGATGCAGATGTACGCAGTATTTTTCAAGAGGGTACTTGATCTCCTGCTGTCGGTGACAGCTCTGATCGTACTTGCGCCTGTTCTGCTGATTTTGACGGTGGTTGGTGCAATTGCGATGAAAGGAAATCCGTTCTTTCTTCAACTAAGACCGGGAAAAAAGGGCAAGGACGGAAATGAAAAGATATTTAAGCTGATAAAGTTCCGCACCATGTCCAATGCAAGGGACGGGGACGGAAATCTGCTCCCCGACGAGCAGCGCCTCGGAAGGTACGGCGCATGGTTGCGCAGCACTTCACTTGACGAGCTTCCGGAACTGATTAATATAGCGCTGGGGGAGCTCAGCCTGTGTGGCCCACGTCCGTTTCTGGTGCGCGATGTGGTCTTCATGTCCGATGAACAGCGCAGAAGGCACAATGTTCGTCCGGGGTTGACCGGACTTGCGCAGGTAAATGGAAGGAATAACATCACGTGGGAACAAAAGATCGAGTATGACCTGGAGTACATAGATAAAGGCATTACATTGATCGGCGATGTGAAGATCCTGATGCAAACAGTTGGGAAAGTTCTGAGACGCAGCGATACAGTCCGCGGGGGTACGGTATCGGATGTGGACTTCGGAGATTGGCTTTTGCAAGAAGGCAAGGTCGATATAAATGTGTATGAAGAGAAACAAGAAGAAGCAAAAGGTGTGTTGGGAGTGTGATCAATGCAAATAGATGGACGGAAATATCTGGGAAGTACACGGGGGGCACCGTTGCTGGCAAGATGGACTACTGAATTTGATTGCGGCTACGAAACAAATTGGTGGTATGTAATTAAGGATACTCCATTTG
>CAZIGE010000022.1:0-27813 GCA_964538475.1 uncultured Oscillospiraceae bacterium
TATAAGTCAGAGCTCGCTCATGCCGCTGCTCATCCTTTCCAAATCGAACCCGCTTACGCTGGGCTTCGATTTGGGCTTTCTTTTCATGACATATAAGTTCTGTATCACCACTCGTACCAAACCAACATAATGTGATATGCACCCCAAAAGTGTCTGGCTTTTGGGGTGCATATTAATAATCCTTTACTGACTAATATTCTTTCTATCGGAAATAAAAAAGCAGCCTCCATGTCAAGTTGCCTTGCGGCTGAAAAAGTCTCTTTTGTCGAGCGGACAAAAGAGACTTTTTGCATCTTATGCTCCTTCACGGCGTGTCGGAAAGTCGTCAACGGGGCTGGTCTGTTTTGCAGAGATCCTCCAGCGTGATGCCTTCGAAAAACTCGTCGATCAGCCGCTCCAGTTTTTCCCACATGGGGAGCGCCTGGCAGCAGCTGCTGCGGGAGCAGGCTGCCGCCCCCTGCGAGGTGCAGGAAACGGGCGCAAGGCTGCCCTCTGTCAATTTCAGGATACTGCCGATCGTATAGGCAGACGGCGCGCGATTCAGTCGATAGCCGCCGCCTTTGCCGTGCAACGCGTCCACCATGCCTGCCTTGGACAAGGTCGTCATGATGGTTTCCAGATATTTCTGCGATATTTCTTCTTCCTCGGCGATCTCTTTCAGCGGAACATATTCCTCCGCATTGCGCAGCGCGAGCCCGACCATAACGCGCAGCGCGTAGCGCCCTTTCGTCGATACGATCATACCGTCACGCGCCGTGCACCTGTTCGTGCAGGTGCTCATGGTCAGTTTCTTTGAACTTCTCAGCGTCGTAAGGGATGTTGTTTTTGTCAAAATAATCCTTCAGCGCCTGCTTGATCGCCTCTTCGGCCAGCACGGAGCAGTGCATCTTGTGCGCGGGCAGTCCGTCCAGCGCCTCGGCGACGGCCTTGTTGGTCAGTTCCATGGCCTCGTAGATCGATCTGCCCTTGATCATTTCGGTCGCCATGGAGGACGAGGCGATAGCGCTCCCGCATCCGAAGGTTTCGAATTTACAGTCCTCAATGATATCGTTTTCGATTTTCAGATAGATCTTCATGATGTCGCCGCATTTGGCGTTGCCGATCTCGCCTACGCCGCTGGCGTCTTCGATCACGCCGACATTGCGGGGGTTCATGAAATGATCCATAACTTTTTCGCTGTACAGTGCCATAGCTTCTGTCTCCTGATCAATAATAGTAGTATTAAAGAATATATTCCCGCTTGCCGTTTTGCAGATCGCGCCAGACGGGGCTCATATCGCGCAGATACTGCACGACCTGCGGCACGACGGCAAGGATGTGGTCGATCTCCGCGTCGGTATTCGTTTCGCACAGGCTCAGACGCAGGCTCCCGTGTGCGACATCGTGGACGCGCCCAATCGCCAGCAGGACGTGGCTCGGGTCGAGGGAGCCGGACGTACATGCGGAGCCGGAGGATGCGCAGATGCCCTTCGCATCCAGCAGAAGCAGCAGCGACTCGCCTTCAATGCCTTCAAAGCAAAAGCTGACGTTCCCCGGCAGACGATTCACACGATCGCCGTTCAGGGCGCTGTGCGGGATCTCGGAAAGCCCCCGGATCAGCCGATCGCGCATGGCGCTGACCTTTGCGGCATTTTCCGACATATGCGCACACGCATCTTCCAGCGCTGCGGCCATGCCGACGATCGCGGGTACATTTTCCGTGCCTGCCCGCTTGCCGCGCTCCTGCGCGCCGCCTTCGATCAAATTCCGCAGCGGGATCCCACGGCGCACATACAGCGCACCCACGCCCTTGGGACCGTGAAATTTGTGCCCGGAGAGGCTGAGCATATCGATCTGCTGCCGGCGAACATCAATGGCGATGTGCCCGACAGCCTGCACCGCATCGGTGTGGAAGAGCACGCCGGCGGCGCGACACACGGCACCGATCTGCGCCACGGGCAGAACGGAGCCGATCTCATTGTTGGCGTACATAACGGTCACGAGGCAGGTATCCGGGCGAATGGCGGCCTCGACCTGCGCGGCGCAGATGTTGTGATTTGTTTTCACATCCAGATATGTGACCTCAAACCCTTCCTTTTCCAGCTTTTGCAGGGTGTGCAGGACGGCGTGGTGCTCAAAAGCGGTGGAAATAATATGCTTTTTTCCTTTTTTTGCACCGAGATATGCGGCGGAAAGAATAGCCTGATTATCCGCCTCGCTGCCGCCGGAGGTGAAGTATATTTCACGCGCTTCGCAGCCCAGACATTCGGCAATACGCGCACGCGCTGCCTCCAGTGCCTCTTTGGCGCGCTGTCCATCGGAATGCAGGGAGGATGGATTGGCATAAACATCCGTCAGATAGGGCATCATAGCGTCCAACGCCACGGCGCTCATTTTTGTGGTTGCAGCATTGTCTGCGTAAACATGCATGTGTGTTTCCTCCATGGGTGGTCAACCCACTAATTTCCTAGGTAAATATAGCACCACTTACCTACTTTGTCAATGGGTAAATGGAACTATTTTCCGCTGCCTGTTCCACGATGCGCGCAAATGCTTCCAGCCCCTGCCGATCCTGCTCGGAAAAACGCGCATAGGACGGGCTGTCGATATCCATAACGCCCCAAAGACGGCCGTTTTCGAACAGCGGTACGACGATCTCGGAATTGGATGCACTGTCGCAGGCGATATGCCCCGGGAAACGGTGAACATTTTCGATGCACTGCGTCTGTCCGCTTGCCGCAGCCACGCCGCAGACACCTTTTCCGATGGGGATCTCAATGCAGGCCGGCTTTCCCTGAAACGGCCCGAGGATCAGGCGCTGCGCATCCAGCAGATAAAACCCGGCCCAGTTGATATCTTCCAGATATTGCCACAAAAGCGCGGCTGCGTTGGCAAGGTTGGCGATCGGATGAGGAACGCCGTGCGTCAATGCCGCCAGTGCTTCGCACAGTTTGGTGTAGTCTGTCATGTCTTCGTGCCTCCTTTTCGGGCAGTATAGCATATCCTGCGCACGATTTCCATATTTTTCCTGTTTTTTCGACATTTGCATGGTTACAAAGCGATCCGAATGGCATATTAAACAGGCAGGCCAACGCAGAAGGAGGGCTTTTGACATGAAAAAAACGGCAATTCGTCTGGCCGCGATATTGCTTATTCTTTCCATTGCGCCGATCCGCGTGAATGGTGTGGAGGCACTGGTGCCGGGTGGGCAGGTGATCGGGCTGAAGCTGGAGGACAACAGCGTGATCGTGGCGGCGCTGGATCTTTCCATGGAGGGCGCGCGCAAAAGCGGACTGCAAATCGGCGACGAGATCCTTACCATCGACGGACGCACGATCGGCAGCGTCGCGGACGTGCGCAATGCCCTGATGCGTTCCGGCGGACAGGTGGAGGTCACGGTGCGGCGAAAGAAAAGTGAATTGACGCTGACGGTATACCCGCACATCACATCCGATGGGCCGAAGCTGGGTGCGTATCTGAAAGAGGGTGTGAGCGGTATCGGGACGATCACATGGTTTGACCCCGACAGCGGGAAATTCGGTACGCTGGGGCATGGTGTCCACAGCGCCACAGGAGAGCTTCTGAACATGGTTTCCGGCAGCGCGTATCCCGCGCGGGTGGTGTCCGTAAAAACGGGCAAGATCGGCGTACCGGGGCAGCTCAGGGGGATGATCGCCGGCACTGTACCGCTTGGAACACTTTCCGATAACACATCGCGGGGCGTTTTCGGGACAGCGGCAGCAGGCATTCGCGGAGAGGCGATCCCCGTTGCGACGCAGGAGAGCATTCATACCGGCGCGGCTACGATCCTCTCCACGGTTTCGGGAGACAGCGTGCGGGAATATTCTGTGGAAATTCTGAAACTTTATCCACATGCGCAAAGCGACGGGCGAAATATGCTGCTACGCATCACCGACCCGCAGCTGTTGCAAGTAACGGGCGGGATCGTGCAGGGGATGTCGGGCAGTCCCATCATTCAGGACGGCAAACTCATCGGCGCGGTGACCCACGTTTTGGTAAATGACCCGACTACCGGATATGGGATCTTCATCGAGAATATGCTGGATGCAGCGGGGTAACGGAGCAACGCCCACACCGGTTTGGTGCGGGCGTTACCGCTATCACGCGTTATGCGTAGCGGAAATGTTTTTCAGTCGGTTTATTTCGTCATACACCGCTTCGACCTCGCATCCCTCCGTGATGTTCCATTCGTTTTTCATCACGTCCAGCTGCTCATAGCAGCTTGCGATCGCAGCGTCATAGTTCCCCCGGATCTCATAAATGTGTGCGGCCGTGATCTGGGCATCGCAGTATTTCGGAGACGGTTGCAATTCAAAGGCTTTTTTATAGTGATCGATCGCCTCGTCATATCGGCAGGCATACGCCATGGCATCTGCCATGCAGGCGTAAGTCAACCAATCCTTGCCGTGCTCCGAAAGCATTTTTCCCCAGATTGCTTCCGCTTTCCGATGCTCGCCGCGTGCCCATGCGATCTTTCCGCGATAGAACGGAACGCGGCAACTGTGATCCAGGGCACCCATCGCTTCGCAGGCGGCATCGGCCTCGTCCAAACGACCGTCGGCGATCAGCTCATCCATCAGCCATAAATAGCCCCGTGCGAGATCGGGGTTCTTTTTTACGAAATCTTTGTAATAGGCAATGCGTTTCCTGTGGTTCGCAAAATCCCAATCGGAAATGCTGCCTTCCTGCGCGCGGCGGAGGTTTACATGATTTTGCTTCAGCTCGGGCTCTGCTTCCAACGCTTCTTTTGCATATATTTCGGCTTTTTTTCTAAGCTCGTCCGCCTTGTGATTATACAATTCCGCCAGCAGACGAACGGCATCGCTTTTACAGGACGCTTTGCCGAGCTTGTCGGTCAGAAACTGCGCCGCCTGTGTGAATTCATCCATGCTTAGCACAGACTGCATATCCAGCATATTTTCGATCCGCTTTAATTGCGCCTGCTCGGAAAGATCGAACAGCTCGTCGATCGTGCAACCGAAGTAAACCGCAATTTCCGGGAGCAACTGAATGTCGGGCATGGAGACGTTGTTTTCCCATTTGCTGATCGTCTGAAAAGAAACGTTCAGCGCTTTGGCTAAGGTGTCTTGCGTGATCCCTTTTTTCAAACGAAGTTGTTTGATCCTGTTTCCCAATTCGATATGCATAGAGAGCATCCCTTTCTTCCTGAAATTTGATCGCAGAAATCACGTCGGCCAACGTTTTCTGAATACAGTATAGGCGATAAAATGCGAGAAAGCAATCACGGCGACAGATAGTTCGGTATCAAAAAAAGCGAATCGGATCGCGAAGGGGAAAGCGTGTTTCGCCGAACGCCCCGCTCACCGAATGTGGGATAATAAACGGGACTGCTGCAAAAATGTGCTTTGCAGCAGTCCCTGTGTTTTTTCTGCCTGCGCGGCAGGCGGGGTTTTCCGATTTTGTTACTCTTTCACCGCGCCCGAGACCATGCCGTTGATCAGATATTTGGCCAGGAACAGATAAAGGATCACGATGGGCACCGCAATAAAGATGGAGCCGGCGGCAAAACGGGAAAATTCCGTTTCACCCAGACTCATCAGACCTACTGCGACCGTCCAGGTGTCTTTGGTCTTCAGCAGGAGCTTGGGCAGGATATAGTCGCTCCACGGCCATGTAAAGGATGTCAGCGCCGTGTATACGATGATGGGCATGGACAGCGGCATATGGATCTTGCAAAATACCTGAAAATTGGTGGCACCATCCAGCCTGGCGGCTTCATCGATGGAATTGGGGATGGAGTCAAAGAAGCCTTTTTGCACCATATAGCCCAGCGGCGCACCGGCGGTGTAGATCAGGATCAAGCCCCAGTGGTTGTTGATGAAGTTGAACTGCGTCATCAGGATGTATACGGCTGTCATCCCCATGAACGACGGGAACATACCGAGCACCAGCGTGGTCTTCATCAGAGCCTTGCGGCTTTTGAAGCGGAAGCGGGACATGCAGTAGGCGGTCAGGATCGTCAGAAATGTGCCGAGAATGCAGCTCATGGCGGCAACGAACAGAGAGTTCATGAACCAGCAGGGGTAATCGTACATGGCCGTATCCGTGAACAGTTTTTTGAAGCTGTCCGTACTGTACCCTGTCGGGAAAAATCCCTCAAAAGAGTAAATGGAGCCGGATGACGAAAACGATGCCAGGATCAGCCATAAGCAGGGGAAGAAGAAAATAAACGCGACGATCAGCAGAAGCAGATAGGTGATCGTGCAGTCGGCTGCTTTTCCCAAACGGATACCGGATCTGTGTTTCATCGATAAGTTCCCTCCTGTCTGTAGGACGGTGAAAATACATAAACGATCAGAGAGATCGCCGATGTAAGAATGAAGATGATAAGGCTGATGGCGGCGCCGATCGCGTAGTAGTTATTGTCGATGGACAGGTTATACAGCCAGTTGATCAGCAGGTCCGTATCGCTGGCCAGAAAATAACCGTCGATATACAGGCCGCCCCGCAGGAAATAGAAAATGCCGAAGTTATTAAAATTGCCGATGAACTGAGAAATGAGCACCGGTGTGGTGGCAAACACCACGAACGGAAGGGTGATATATCGGAACTGCTGAAAAGAGCCGGCACCGTCCAGTGTAGCCGCTTCGTACTGATCCCGCCCGGCGTTGGAGAGGATGCCTGTGGCCAGCAGCATGGAGGAAGGGATGCTGATCCAGGCGTTCACCAGCAGGCCGATGATCCTTGCCGACCACTTTGCGTCCAGATCCAGAAAGCCGATAGCCGAATGCCCGGACTGCGTGATGTAATAGTTGATCGGGCCGCCGTAGGAGAACATGAACTTGAAGCCCAACAGGGTGATAAAGCCGGGAATGGCATAGGCGAGGATCGGAAAAGCGCGCCAGAACACTTTGCCCTTCACGCACTTTTTGTTCAGAAGCAGCGCAAGCCCCAGACCGCCGAAGTAGTTCGTCGCCGTGGAAAGGACGGCCCACAGCGTGTTCCATCCGAGGATCTTAAAAAACGTGGGGGAAAATTCGCTCAGCGCGAGGATCTTCTTGAAATTGGAAAACCCGACCCAGTCGATCAGTGCGGGCGGAACGATATCTCCGCCGTAGTTCGTAAACGCCACGAGGATCATGAACACGATGGGCAGGATGTTGAAAATACACACACCCACCACCGGCAGGAACAGAACGGTCTTGTAGAATTTCGCATCCAGCAGCTGCGCCAGCTCCTCGCGGAAGCGTCCGGGCGTGCCGCCCGCTTCCACGCGCTTTTGGGTGGCATATACGTCCTTTATATTGGACAGATAGACCGCTGCGTACAGCGCCGTAACGATCCACGCCAGAACGCCCATGATGAGCATGACGACGGAATTGTCACCCTCGATGCCGTACCAGGGGTCGGCCGCAACGCTTCCCAGCGTAAAGAACCCGAACAGATCGCGTGCGCCGATGGTGACCAGATAATATACATAACCGAGCTGCACGGCCAGATACAGGAGCCCTTTGCCCCACTGGCGGTACATGAGCTGCCCGAGTCCCATGACGAGCATGGAGGCCGTTACCTTTTTATTGGCCTTTCGGAATAATTCGCGCATAGTCTCACCTCCTAATTCAGCGTGTGGATGGCGGAATAGATCTGCTCGTCCACTTTTCGAAGTCCCTCGCGCATAGACTCGACCGTCAGGTACTTCTGCTCCTGCGGCAGGCGGAAGGGATCCTTCGCAAGATCCGAGAAGAAGGTTTGCGCCGGTGTCCAGATCTGCGCGACCGCCTTGGTGCTGGGCATGACGGCGATGCGGCCTTCTTCCAGATTGCGGTTGACGGTTTCGGAAAGTCCGCCGACTTCCGCGGCGACATCTGCGCGGGCGGGCGCAATGCCCAGAAGTGCGTTGCGGCGGGAGATCATTTCATATGAGGTGGCGAAGTTGACAAAGGCCAGCGCCGCGTTGGGCGCTTTGGTGTAGGCGCTGATGGCGTAGCCGTTGATGCCGCCCATCATGATGCTCTGCGTCATTTCCCCGTCACGATCCTCCAGATCGCCGCTGACGGGAAGCTTCGGGATATCCGCTGCGACCAGATTTTCTTTCGCTTTGGCATATGCATCGGCTTCGCTCAGCTTTTCACTGCGCATATATTCCTTTGCCAGCTCGTCCAGGAACAGGGTATACACGTCCGGGGTGGTCATGGTGGCAAAATAGGTGCCGTTTGCCAGCATGCTGTAGGCGTTGACCGTGATGGTATCGTCGATGCAATCCTGATTCATCGCACCTGCGAGCTGCCGCAGAACGGACGCGCCTTTGTACGACTCGGCTGCGGAAAATCCGATGTCGGCAGTGTTCGTGCCGCCGTTTCCGAAGACATACCCGCCATAGGTAAAGAGAAATCCGGCGGAAAAATACGTATCGAACAGGGATTTCATATATCCGTACTTCGTGCCGCCGCTTTCTTCCCGAATTTGCATGGAATAGGCATACAGCTCCGTCCAGTATTCCACCATATCCGGCACACCGTTTTGATCGTTGTCCCATTCGTTTTCCCAGTTTTCGGGCAACAGGTCTTTTCGGTAATACAGCAGCGGCCCCTGAATGTTCACGGGTACGCCGAAGACATAGCTTTCGCCGTTGTATTGCGCCGTGTAGGCATCCCAGGCCTCCTGCGAGATCTGGCTGTAGCAGTCCAGAGATTCTACGGGTATGGGCTGGATATGCCGTCCGTCCGTGTATTTCATCAGGGCATCGTTGGCCTGATACAGCACATCCGGGCCGTAGCCGTAGGGACCGTCCTGCTCCAGATCCGTATACTGGTCCATATTCGCGTCCACCGCCACAATGCCGTACGGGGCATATGCTTCGTTAAAAGCGTCCAGCAACTCCTGCAAATAGCCCTTTTCCTTGGCGGTATCGTTTTCCAGTATCCGCAAGGTGACATTTCGCTCCGGCTCCCCGGTGAATTTCACCTGCATTTCGCCCCCATCCTCTTGCAGGCTGATGCATCCGAAGATCGTCAGCAGGATCGCCAAAACGAGGATGTGGGCAAGAAGCGCCGCAATGTTCCGTTTCATATTATCCCAGCCTTTCTATGGTGTGGGTGAAGGTATCCCCGTCGATGCGCAGCAGAAGGTCGCCGCGTTCCAGACAGAAGATGCTGCCGTCGGCGTACGCCCTGACCTGATGACCGTGCAGGGAAGGTTCTTCCCGCTTCAGTTTTGCCAGATACCGAATGTGCTGCCAGGTGTCCTCCCGTGCGTCGGCCTTTTGCCAGTCCATGGTGCGGCGGCAATCGGGGTCGTAGCCGCCGGGCAGCTCGACCTCCGTTCCGTAATAAATACAGGGAGCACCCACGAACAGATACAGCACAGCCAGCGCGCTTTTCAGCTTTGTGCGGTTTTCGCCGACAAGGGTGAAGAAACGGTGGGTATCATGGCTGTCCAGAAGATTTAACATCATGGTATTTACGATATCGGTGTTGCGCATGAGAAGTTCGTTGAGCTTATGGGCAAATCCCGCAGCATCCAGCGCGCCGAACGCGAAGAAATCCAGACAGGCTTTGGTGAATGCGTAGTTCATAATGGAGTCGTACTGATCGCCGCGCAGATAGGCGTTGGCGTTGTGCCAGTTTTCTCCGATGATGACGCACGCGGGATCGGCTGCCTTCACCGCCTGACGGAACCGCCGCCAGAAATAGTGGGAAACCTCGTCGGATACGTCCAGCCGCCAGCCGTCGATGTGGTACGCTTTGATCCAGTGCACTGCGACCCCGATCAGAAAATCCTGCACCTGCGGGTTGGAGGTGTTCCATTTCGGCATATAGTTGCAGCTGGAAAAGCATTCATAATTGACGTGTTCGCGGTCGACGAGATCTCCGTGGATGATGAACCAGTCGAAATAAGGGGAATTTTTCCCGTTTCGCAGGACGTCCCGAAACTGGCTGCATCGGTCGCTGACATGATTGAACACGGCATCGATGACCACGCGGATATTATTCTCGTGCGCGTCGTTGACCAGCGCGGCAAAATCCGCATTGCTGCCGAACATGCTGTCCACCGTAAAATAATCCTGAATGTCATACTTGTGATTGCTGATGGATTGAAAAATGGGGGTCAGATACAGCGCATTGATGCCAAGCTCCCGCAAATACGGAAGCTTTTCGCGAATGCCCTGCAGATCGCCGCCTGCAAAGCTTTTCGGGTCGGGGATCTCGCCCCAGGGCAGGTTGATATAGGAGGTATCCTTTTCCGCACTGCCGCGATGGAATCGATCGATAAAGATCTGGTAAAAGCAGGCGGAGACCATCCAGTCCACGGGTGCGTGAATATCGCTTTCGTTGATATAGGCGATCTGGAATGCGTTGTAGTAATTCAATTTGAAATCGTATGTGTCGCACAGGCCGTCTTCACAGTAGTACGATACCTGTGCACCCTGTCGGAGCTCAAATACATATACCAGACGGATATCCTTCGGGCGCAGCTCTGCGGTGTAGTAATTGTACAGCCGATCGCGATAGGCAAGATGCATTTTCTGCCGATACTGCGTTTCCCAGAAGTCATATTTTCCGCCGTAAACCACGGTGATCTCGGGGCGATCTTCTCCGGCGGTGCGAATGCGCAGGCAGAATGTCCTGCCGTCCTTTGCATAGCCGTATTCCGTTTCCGGTTTGTGGCAGATCGCTTGCTCGTTCATCTGTTCACCTCCGAATTTTATTGACAAAATCGAGTTTTTTCTCTATAATGGCCATATGGATAAGAGAGTTACAATGCAGGATGTTGCAGATGCCGCAGGTGTCAGCAAGAGTACCGTCTCCTTCATTTTGAACGGGCGGGACGATCTGCGCATCAGCGAGCAAACTACAAAAAAGGTTTGGCAGGTCATCAATATGCTCAACTACCGGCCGAACCTGTATGCCAAGAACCTGCGTGGCACACAAACGAATAAGGTGATCGCGTTTTTCATGGGTCGCGGCCTTTCCCAACTGGAAAAGCAGGGCTTTTTTGAATTTTTCGAAACAGCCGCAAATATTTTGCTGGAGTCCGGGCAGCGGGCGCAGCTGCTGCTGAGCGCCGACAGGCTGGACAATGCGGATGCGATCGTGGCAAGGGATCTGCCGAAAGAAGAATTCCGCGCCTTGGCCGAGTGCAACTTCATTCCGCTGATCGCAGGGGACTGCGTGGTGAACGACCCCATCTTCTATGAAGTGAATTTGGACTATGCGGCGCTGAAGACCATGGCGGATGCCGCACTTTCGACGGAGTATGTCTATGTGTGCACGGCTCCGCGGGACGGGCAACTGCGTCGGACGCTGTCGGAGACATTCCCCGATGTGTACTTCGTAAAGGATCGCGCGGATCTGAAAAGTCCGCTCGGGAAAGCCGCTTTTGTGACGGAGCCTTTTCTGCGGGACATCCTGCGGGAAGCGGGTAACACAGTGTTCTACCCGGAGGGCCTTCTGGAACGCCGCATTCGCGAGCTTCTTTCCTGCGTCGATGCAGCGGTGCGCAGGGAGAGTCGGGAGCAGCATCGGTTCAATATCGTATAAGGACAGGATCGGACGGCTTTTGCAAGCCGCCCGATTTTTTGCCTGAACGGTCAGCCCTTACGCGGGATAGATCGTAATGGTTTTGGTGGCAAGGTCGAATGTGATGCGGTAGGTGCCTGCGGTAGTGCAGGTCAGATTGTTGCCGCTTTCGGGGCGGAAGAGGGCATTTACATTGTCTGCGCTGTCCTCGCCCAGACAGGAGGCACCGATCCACTCGCCATCGTTGCCTGTGGTGGTGTTGACCATCAGACCGGCCTGCCAGTTCGTGCCGTTTGCGACCATGTCCTCCGTGACGGTCATAACGATCTCATACACGCCGTCTTTATTCTCCAGCTTGTAAGCATCGGAGGGCAGACCCGTATCGGGGTCGATGATATTCCAGGAGGCGACGAAGCTGCCCTTGATATGCACGCTGTCCTCGCGATCGGCGGGCGTGATCTCGATCACCTTGGCATAGGCGTTGTAAGTGATGTTGTAAACGCCGCCCTTGACGACCTTCAGATTGTAGTTGGAATTTTCCGGGGCGGCTGCTGTGAAGCTGTCGTCGCCGCGGTAGTATTTCCAGTTGTAGGAGCCGAGCTTGCCACCCTCGGTCGCGCCGTGCTCAAACGCCTGCAATATGAACTCCGCGCCCTCGTTCAGCGTCACGTTTTGCAGCTCGTACAGATCGTCTCCCAGTGCGGTGAAGCGGTAGCTTTCATTGTAATA
Source organism: uncultured Oscillospiraceae bacterium (assembly GCA_964538475.1). Classification (GTDB taxonomy): domain Bacteria; phylum Bacillota; class Clostridia; order Oscillospirales; family Oscillospiraceae; genus Faecousia. The sequence goes on from CAZIGE010000022.1 coordinate 12,210, forward strand.
AGTATCGTTCCAGCTGTGCCCGTCGAAATTGCCGTCGATGTAGAGATCGCAGACCTGCATGGGGTCTTCGCTGTCCAGCGTGGCGGACAGAACGGCGGTCGCGGCGTTATAGGTGAAGGTGTAGGTACCTGCCTTGGATGCCACGATATTTCCCGCACCGCTGAATAGGGATCTGCTCGCCTCGTCCAGATTTTCAAATCGGATATATTCGGAGCCGACGGCGGATCCTCCGTCTTCGGTGACCAGACTGGTGAACAGGAACTCTTCGCCCGCGCGCAGGTAGACGGTCAGGGTGTGGATGTCGCCGACTTTGGCAAAGCCGGTGGCCTCGTTATACAGATCGGCCCACAGTGTGATCCCTGCGCCCTTGATGTAGTAGTTGGTGACGGAGCCGCTCAGCTCGGCGGCATCGCCGTTGCGCACCCATGTGATGGTGTCGAAATCACTCAGATTGAAGACTTCTTTATTGGCTTCGGAATAGTTCGCGTTGCCTTCGTCGTAGTAGTCGTCACCGGGGTGAGTATGCAGGGTGATGGTGTAATTGCCGTCGAGGACCACCTTGATGTTCTGCCCCTTGGCAGCTGTTTCACCGATGCCGCCGGAGCCGGAGAATACTTCCGCGCCGGACGCGTCTTTGTTCGTCTCCAGATAGCCGTAACCACGCTTGTGATGCCAGGAGGTGTTGATGGCCAGCTGGAACTCGTCCCCGGCGTACAGATCCAGCGTGATGGAGTATTCGTTGTCGCCGGTCTTTTCCAGCAGATGCGCGTCGGAGATCACCTTGCCCCATGCGGAGGACAGGAGCAGGTCGCCTTTGCCGGAGCCGACGATGGCCCAGGTGCGCGTGTCCGCCTCATAAACGGAGAAGCCCGCAAAAACGGTGGCGTTTTCCGTAATGGCTTTGCCGAAGTCGTATGCCACGCTCATGGTCGGTGTAGCGAACCAGCCGACAAAGGTATGTCCTTCTTTTTCGGGGGTCCATTGGGTAGCGGTGCCACCCTGCGCGACCTCTTCCGTTTTCAGAACAGTCTCACCGTCCATGTAGGTCACGGTGAATTTGGTTTCCTGTGGGGCGCCCACGCAGCCGCTCAGCAAAGATGCGGCAAGAGAAGCGATCAGCAGGAAGATGATCCAGTTTGACTTTTTCATATTCGGTTCCTCCATATTAAAGTTGCTAAATCGGTTTAGCAACTTTAATATACTATCGTGGGTAAAAAATGTCAACACAAATATGCGGGGTGTTTGTACATTTTGTCAGATTGCCTATTTTGAAGCTTCCCGATTTAGCCAATGTGCCGAATGCGGTGCGTCGCAAAAAACGATGCGGGCAAAAGCCGCCTGCACTACCGGAAGAAAAAGCGCCCGACAGATGTGCCGGGCGCTTCGGAGCTTTCAAAAGACAGGGCGGGAACGGGCTGTATCACGGGCGGCGCTTTTTCCCGGCGGCGGGCGCGGGCTTTTTCCCCGCAGTACGCGAAGATGGCTTGCCTGCCTGTGCCTTTTTCGGTGGGGGCGCAGAAGGCCTGCCCCGTTTGGGCGGCACGGCGCGGATCAGGCACTTTGGGCCGGAACCGATCAGATCTTCGCGGTGGGCTTTACACAGCGCCTCACGCACAAGATAATAGTTCTTGGGGTCGCGATATTGGATCAGCGCCCGCTGCATCGCTTTTTCATGCGGATCGGTGGGCACATAGACGGGCTCCATCGTGCGCGGGTCAAGGCCGGTATAGTACATGACGGTGGACAATGTGGACGGCGTGGGGTAAAAATCCTGCACCTGTTCGGGATTATAGCCCATATCGCGAATGTATTCGGCCAGCTCGACGGCCTCTTTCAGCGTGGAACCGGGATGGCTGGACATGAGATACGGAACAAGGTATTGCTTCATGCCGTACTGCCTGTTCAGCGCGTTGTATTTTTCTACGAATCGATTATACACGGCGTTGCGCGGCTTCCCCATTTTTTCCAGCACCGCGTCGGAAACATGCTCCGGGGCGACTTTCAGCTGCCCCGAGATGTGGTATTGCACCAGCTCGCGGAAGAAAGTATCCTTCCTGTCGGCCAGCAGGTAATCAAAGCGGATGCCGCTGCGGACGAAGACTTTTTTTACGCCGGGCAGCTTCCGAAGCTTGCGCAGCAGCGCGACATAATCCGCGTGATCGGTGTTCATGTTTTTGCAGGGGGTCGGATACAGACATTGGCGCCCGCCGCATGTGCCTTTGGTCAGCTGCTTTTCGCAGGCGGGGTGACGAAAATTCGCCGTAGGCCCGCCGACATCATGGATGTAGCCCTTAAAATCCCTGTCGACGATCATTTTTTCCGCTTCGGCCAGAATCGATTCGTGACTGCGGGTCTGCACGATACGTCCCTGATGGAAGGTCAGTGCGCAGAAAGAACATGCGCCGAAGCAGCCCCGATTGCTGACCAGACTGAACTTGACCTCCTCAATGGCCGGCACACCGCCGAGCTTTTCGTAAGAAGGGTGATAGGCACGTTCGTAGGGCAGGTCATACACATCGTCCATTTCCTGCGTGCGCAGAGGCTTCTGCGGAGGATTTTGCACCACGAACAGATCGCCGCACGGCTCGGCCAGACGCTTGGCCGTAAAGGGGTCACAGTTGGCGTACTGGATGCGGAACGATTCGGCATAAGCGCGCCTGTCGGCTTTCAGCGCCTCCCAGGAAGGTAAAACAACGGTCGGCAGACTTTCATCGGGTGCGCGGGTCTTGAACACCGTCCCGTCAATGTAGGTGATATCCGCGACATCCATCCCCGCGTTCAGCGCATCCGCGATCTCCACGATGCTTCGCTCACCCATGCCGTATATCAGAAGGTCTGCCTGACTGTCCAGCAGGATAGACCGCTTCATCGTGTCCGACCAGTAATCGTAATGGGAGAGGCGCCGCAGGCTCGCCTCGATCCCGCCGATCAGGATCGGCACATCCCCGTATACCCGTCGGATCAAATTGCAGTATACGATCGTGGCACGATCGGGGCGCTTGCCCATCACGCCGCCCGGCGTGAATGCATCGGTCTTGCGGCGGCGACGGCTGACACTGTAATGGTTGACCATGGAGTCCATATTGCCGCCGGAAACCAGAAATCCGAGCCGCGGACGCCCGTAGATCGCGATGGACTGCGGATCGTTCCAATTCGGCTGCGAGATGATACCCACATGGTAGCCGTAGCGTTCCAGAATGCGGCTGATGATGGCATGGCCGAAGGAGGGATGATCCACATACGCATCCCCGATCACATATACAAAGTCGCAGACATCCCAGCCGCGCGACAGCATGTCCTGCTTGCAGACAGGCAAAAAAGACATAGAAGCCCTCCCGATCATGTTTTTCTTTATTATAGCACCGACTGCGTAAAAAGGGAAGAGGCAAGCGCCTGCGGACAGCGTGCCGATCCGCAAAAAAACTTTTCGGGAAAAAGCAAAAAAAGTGTTGACAAATGCCGCCGCCCGTGCTACTATATTCAAGCGCTGAGGCGCGAGGCTATATGGGCGAGTGGTGGAATTGGTAGACTCGCTAGATTCAGGTTCTAGTGTTCACTGCGGACGTGCGGGTTCAAGTCCCGCCTCGCCCACCAAAAAAGAAACGACGATTTTCGAAAGAAAGTCGTCGTTCTTTTTTGTTCTTTGCTATCTTCACTATTCACTCTGTGCTATTCGCTAAAACTGTTGTTTTGTCCCGACATGACTCGAACCTTTTTATTTTGCCGCTGCCCCAATGATTGCCATAGAACCGAAGAAACGACGATTTTCGAAAGAAAGTCGTCGTTTCTATGGTGCCGGTGACCGGGATCGAACCGGTACGCTTTTTACGGCGAGGGATTTTAAGTCCCTTGTGTCTGCCTGTTCCACCACACCGGCGTTTCTGCGCAGGCGCTCGCCCCAGAGTTACCCCCGTATTTTATCACAGGCCAATGCGCCCGTCAAGTATCCATTTTCCGATATCGTCGGCAAATGGCCGTTGTTTTTTTGTTGCAATGCGGAAAAATTTTGCTATAATAGCAGGTGGAAAACCGTCTCCGACGCGGAGAAGAAGGAGCATACCTATGCAATTTGACGTAATCATTATCGGCGCAGGCCCCGGCGGTATTTTCGCCGCCTATGAGCTGACCCGCCGCGCACCCGACCGGAAGATCGCCGTATTCGAAGCAGGCCATCCCCTGCAAAACAGGCGCTGCCCGATCGACGGTGAGAAGATCAAGACCTGCATCGGCTGCAAAAACTGCTCGATCATGAGCGGCTTCGGCGGCGCGGGTGCATTTTCCGACGGAAAATACAATATTACCAACGATTTCGGCGGCACGCTGTATGAGTACATCGGCAAAAAGCAGGCGCTGGAGCTGATGCACTATGTAGACGAGATCAACATGCGCTACGGCGGTGCGGGGACGAAGCTGTATTCCACCGCCGGCACAAAATTCAAAACGCTCTGCATCCAAAACGATCTGCACCTGCTCGATGCCTCCGTGCGCCATCTGGGAACGGATATCAACTATGTCGTGCTGGAAAACCTGTACGAGGAGCTGAAAGACAAGGTCACATTCTTTTTTGATGACCCCGTAGACTCCGTCTGCGCTGCCGCGGGCGGCGGCTATGCCATCCACAGCAAAAGCGGCGATCATACCTGTGAAAAATGCGTTGTCTCCGTCGGGCGCGTCGGGAGCAAGTGGATGGAGCGGGTCTGCCGCGATCTGGATATCCCCACCCGCTCCAACCGTGTAGACATCGGCGTGCGCGTGGAGCTCCCCGCTGAGGTATTCGCCCACCTGACCGACGAGCTGTACGAAAGCAAGATCGTTTATCGCACCCGCCAATACGGCGATCTCGTGCGCACATTCTGCATGAATCCGCGCGGCGCGGTCGTCAACGAGAACACCAACGGCATCATCACCGTCAACGGGCACAGCTACGAAGATCCCGCCCGTCAGACGCAAAACACCAATTTTGCGCTGCTGGTGGCCAAGCATTTTTCCGAGCCGTTCAAAGACAGCAACGGTTACGGCGAGTCGATCGCCCGCTTGAGCAATATGCTCGGCGGCGGCGTGATCGTGCAGCGCTTCGGCGATCTGATCCGCGGACGCCGCTCGACCCCGAGTCGCATCGAAGAAGCCTTCGTGACGCCGACGCTCAACGCCACCCCCGGCGATCTGAGCCTGGTTTTGCCCAAGCGGATCATGGATGGGATCATTGAGATGATCTATGCGCTGGACAAAGTCGCCCCCGGCACGGCCAACGACGATACCCTGCTTTACGGCGTAGAGGTGAAGTTCTACAACATGGAAGTAGAGGTCGACGAACATCTGCAATCGCGGCATGAAGGCCTGTACATCATCGGAGACGGGAGCGGGATCACGCATTCGCTGTCGCACGCCTCGGCCAGCGGCGTATATGTCGCGCGGGATATGACCCCCTGACATGCATAAAAATCTGCTGCAAGGCGATCGCCCCGCAGCAGATTTTTTATGACAGATTTACGCCCCGAACACGAGCCAGATGAAGATGTACGCGGGAATAACGGCCGCCAGTGTGAACGGGATACCGATCTTGAAGAAATCGCCGTTTTTGACCTCGTATCCCTCTTTGCGCAGGATCCCGATGCCCGTGATATTCGCCGAAGCGCCGATCGGCGTGCAGTTTCCGCCCAGTGTCGCGCCGGAGAGCAGGCCGAAATACATCACCGTCGGGTCACAGCCCATTTCGGTGGCGAGTGAGGCGATCACGGGGATCATCGTGGCGACATAGGGGATGTTGTCGATAAATGCGGAGATCAGCACGGAGGCCCAGACGATAATGGTATACATCAGGAACACATTCCCCTGCCCCAGATCGGCCAGAATGCCCGCCAGCGCATCGATCACGCCCATGTTGGAAATGCCGCCGATCATCAGGAACAGCCCGACCAGAAGACCGATCGTCTCATAATCGATCGCCTTCAGCGGTTCGATCGCGGCGCGGATCGTCTTCTTTCGGATGCAGCTGTAAAGCAGGCCGATCAGCAGCAGCGCGCAGCAGATCAGACCGTTCGTCGTTTCCGGCTTATCGGGCAGGAACGATGCCGCGATCAGCAGCGCGATCATACCCACCAGCAGCGCGGAGGGGACATAGTCCGTTACGACCGTGCGCTGCTTGTTTTGCGCGATGGGCTTCTTTTCTCTGCGGAACAGGAACGCGAGGATCAGCGCCGACAGCACCGCGCCCAGCTCCACCGCGAAGAACATACCGGGTCTTCCGTGGTACACGAAAAAGTCCAGAAAGCTCATATCCAGCGCGGAGCCGAGCATGATGGCCGTCGTATCCCCGACAAGCGTGGCTGCGCCCTGCAAATTGGAGCTGACGGCAATGCTGATGATAAACGGCACGGGGTCGGTGTCCAGCTTGCGGCAGATCGCCAGCGCCACCGGCGCGACCATCAGAACAGTGGCGACATTGTCCACAAATGCGGAGATCACGCCCGCGAACAGCGCCAGACTGACCGCCGCCATTTGCACATTCGGGACCTTTTCCATGATAAGATCCGCCAGCAGCGACGGCATTTTGCTCTCGACAAACAGTGCGACAAGTCCCATTGTGCCTGCGATCATAAGCAGCACATTGAAATCCAGATTGGGAACGATCTGATCCGTCGGCAGCATACCGCTCAGAATAAACACGGCAGCGGAGGCCAGTGCGATATAGGGGCGATACTTGCCAAACAGGAGCATTCCGACATAAGTCGCGGCGAACAGAATAATGGCAAACAGCATACTCGATTTCCTTTCCGATGGGGGTTTGCTTCATTATACAGCGGCGCTGCGGAAAATACAAGTAAAATTCCCGTAAAATCCGGTCGCCCGCGACGGCATGAGCCTTCGCGGGCGACTGTACTTCAGATAGGAAAAGCTGTCCGGGTCACGGCTCGGCGTGCCCGCCGTGCGCGTTGAGCGGATCGACGACGATATCGGGATACGGGTTTGCGATCACGGTGCGATATGTGTGGTAGATCACCATGCCCGGCTTCCCACTCGGGATCTTCTTCACCTGTCTGACCGGTGTAACATCCACGGCGACATTCTGCCCTGCTGTGCTCTCGGCGTAATACGCCGCCAGCTGCGCCGCCTGTGTGATCGTATCGTCCGGGGGCACTGCGCCCGCGCAGGCAACGATCACATGACTTCCGTGAACCTTGGATGCGTGCAGCCACAGATCGTCCTTCCGCGCGGCGCGGAAGGTAAGCTCGTCGTTTTGCCGATTGTTGCGCCCGACATAAATGGGATACCCGTCTGTGGAGGTGAAGCGCATGGGCGCAAGCTTGCTTTGGCGTATACGCTTTTTCCCGTTATCCGCTTTCAGATAGCCCGTGTCCTGTAGTTCCCGTCGAATTTCATCCAGCTCCTGTTCGGTTTGCGCACGATTCAGTTCGTCGAGCACGCTTTGCAGGTAGGTGCGCTCCTCGTGCGCAAGGGCGATCTGCTTTGTCAGCTCCTTTTCCGCATTTTTCATGCGGGTATAGTCCTTGTAGAATTTGGCCGCATTCTGCTGGGGAGACAGGACGGGAGACAGCGCGACGGAGATCGGTGCCATGTCCTCATCGTAAAAATCCTCGCAGACGATCTGCGTCTGTCCCTTTACGATACGGTGCAGATTGGCCGTCAGAATGTCACCGAGCTGTCGCAGACGCTCGCGATCGTGCGTTTGCAGCAGTTCCGTCTCCTGTACGGCGATTTTCCGCGTCAGGCGCTGGCACAGATTTTGCACTGTTTTGCGCATGGCACTGCTTTTTCGGTGGATGGCATCCTTTCGGTCGCGCACGGTATAATAGCTGTCCAGCAGCCCGGAAAAGCTCTCCGCCACGGCACAGCTGCCGTACTGGCGGAGCGGGCAAAATGCAAAATAGCGGGGCGTTCCGTCCTCCTGCGCATGGTAGAACGCGCGCGGATGCGCAAGATATTCCCCAAAAAAATCGGAAAGCCGTGCGGCCGTTTCATCGATCGGAAGATCGCCGATGCGGGCATCTACGCTCTGCGCCGCGTACAGCGCCGCTTCCCGCGCAACGAGCGGAGAAATGCCGCCCAGCGCATCCATCAGACGCTGCGCAAGAACATCCGCCCCCGGCGCACGCAGCAGGCGTGCATACGCCGCCGCGTCCTGCCGCGGGTCAAGCTTTTGCACACTGTCCGGCATCTGGTAATACAATCCGGGCAGCGCGGGGCGCTTCGCCCCCGACTCCAGCCCGATGCGGCGCAGACAATCGAGGATCCGCCCGTCTCCGTCCAGCAGATACAGGTTGCAGGTCTTGCCCATCAGCTCGGCGACCAGTCGCTTGCGCACGGGAAATCCCATTTCATCCGTGCAGTCGAAGGTAAAGTCGGCTACCCGCTCCATGGGAAGCTGCTCGATCTGCGCCAGACGCGCGCCGCTCAGATGCTTGCGCAGCAGCATACAGAACATAGGCGGCTCAGGCGGATTTTCCGGTGCCGCCGTCGTAAAATGCAGGCGCGGCGCGGCCGGATTCGGCGCCAGAAGGAGCTTCTCGCGCCCGTCTGCGCAGCGAAGCAGCAGCAGCACCGTGTCGCGCGCAGGCTGGTGGATCTTCTCGACCCGTGCGCCGATCGCTTTTTCGCGAATTTCCGCAAGCACTGCGGAAAGGTAAAATGCATCAAATGCCATGTCGTCCTCCCGATATCCGATCAGGTCGTTTCACTGTCCGATGCGAGCATGCGGTAAAACAGCTCGTTCAGCCGTTGCGTCTGTCCCGCGAGGTACAGTGCACCGAACAGCGTTTCCAGCCCCGTGGCGCGGGCATACTGCGCCGCTGTCGCTCCATGCGGCACGGCATGGACGTGCGCATTTTTTCCGCGCCGATAGTAAGCCAGTTCTTCCGCAGTCAGAATGGGCAGTATTTTTTCGACAAATTCCGCCTGCGCAGGTGCCTTGACCAGCTGCACGGTATCGTGATGCAGCTGCGCCACGGTCGTTTTTCCGGCAGCGCACAAATAGCTTCTGCACAAAAGCTCAAAAACGCCGTCGCCGATGTGCGCAAGCCCCAGATTGGAGATCGCATCGATCTGCGGACGCGTCATGTGCATGGCAAAAAGGTTTTCCATAGTCTGTCCCCCCGAAGAAGAATTACCTGCGCGCAAAGCCCGGTGAACAGCCCCGTCACAATGCTGCACGCGATCATGAGCGGCAGATAGACCAGCAATTCGGGCGTTTCGGCAACGGCAACGGCTGTGGCCATCTGCCCGACGGAATGCGCGGCCGCGCCCAGCACGCCCGCGACCCAGATCTGGCGGTGCGTCAAAATACGCTTCAGCGCAACGGTCACGGCAATGGCGCACAGCCCGCCTGCGCCGGAATAGAGCACCGTGGCGAAATTTCCGGAAAAGACCGCGCCGAGGATGATTCGCACGAACAGCACCGCCGCCCCTTCGCGGCTTCCGAGCAGAAACACGGTGAACACCGTGACGATATTGCTCAGGCCGAGCTTAACGCCCGGCACAGGCACGAGCGGCGGGATCTGCGCTTCCAGCATGAAAATGGTCAAAGCGATGCCGCTGAGCAGCCCCAGCAGCACGAGTTTTCTGGTTTTCACGCAGCGTCACCCCGTAAATCCTTCGATTTTTCCCTATCATAGCATTTTTACGGGCAAAAGTAAAGGGAGGCGTTTGAAAATCAATAGCGCAGGTAGTGCCGCAGGCGTTCTTCTGCCCGCCGCAGCGTGCGTGAAACGGTGCTTTTGCACACGCCGCGCATTTGGGCGATCTGCGGAATGGTCTGCTTTTGAAAATAGTATGCCAGCAGCACCTCCCGCTGCGCGGGCGTCAGTTCCTGTTCGATCACATGGCGCACACGCTCCACCTGCACCCGTCGGGGCAGCCGCACGCCGCGATATCCGTTATACGGTGTATTTCTCATTGCGATAATAGCCCCGATCGTAATAATGTGCGGTCAACTCCGCCAGTTCGTTGAGCTGCGTCAGGATCGGGGTCAATTCCGCGATCCGCCGCTTCAGATGCCAGAGCTTCTCAGGATCGCGCTCCCGCGCTGCGGCCTGTCGAAGCTCCCGCAAACGCCGCCGCACGGGGATCGCCGCCTCCGCATAGGAAAGGCTGATCTGCTGCAGTGTCATGCCATGCTCCTTTCCGGGCGAATGCGCGGTATGCAGGTGTTGCGGTACGACTTTTTCAAGATGTGCATGGGCATTGTCTCCTTCCAAAATTGTCGAATTTTGTGCGCTTTTTGGTAAAATCCGGGCGCTGTTATCCGAAATCGAGTATACTACACACTTCGCGTAGAAACCATCGAAACGTGTAGGTTCCGTTTTTCTCCTTTTTTCGCGCAGGCAACATGCTATCATCCGCATAGGAAAGGAGGGATGGCCATGCTGGGTCAGAGGATCGCGGCGATCCGCCGATATCTGGGCATGAGTCAGGCCGCGCTGGCAGGCCGAATGCATATCAGTGCAAGCGCCGTCGGCATGTACGAGCAGGACAGGCGCGAACCGTCGCTGCACACGCTGGTGCAGCTGGCAGAGGTGTTCGGCGTAACGACGGATTACCTGCTGACCGGGCGACCTGTCACGGACGCGGATGCCGATGTGCTCCGTGCTACGATCTTTCCCGACGCACAGCGGCAGCAGTCGCGGCAGCTGTGCAGACAAAACGGCTTTTCCAGGGAGGAATTGTCCGTACTTTTCGCCGCCATGCTCACAGAACCTTGACAAACCCGTCCCCTTTGGGCTATCATAGCGTAAAAAACGCGCGTGAAGCACGCCGAAAAGGACGGGACGAGGATGGAAGAAGCAGCATACATGGATCTTGCACTGGAGCTGGCCGAAGAGTCGGCGCAGGATGGAGAGGTCCCGGTCGGATGCGTGATCGTCCATGAGGGAAATGTGGTCGGTCGCGGCAGGAACCGCCGCGAAAACGGGCGCAGCGCACTGGCGCACGCAGAGCTGGAGGCCATCGCACAGGCCTGCCAAACACTGGGCGGATGGCGGCTGTGGACGTGTACGATGTTCGTCACGCTTGAACCGTGTCCCATGTGTGCCGGCGCGATCCTGAACGCCCGCATCCCGAAAGTCGTCTGCGGCGCGCGGGATCCGAAGGGCGGCGCATGCGGCTCGGTATGCGACCTGTTTTCCATGCCGTTCAACCATCATCCGCAGATCGTTTACGGCGTGCGGGAAGAAGCGTGTTCTGCGCTCCTGTCCGATTTTTTCGAACATCTTCGCGTTGAGCTTCGCACACGCCCGAGGTGGAAAAGGCCCCTGTAAGCGGCGGCTCCCCGAAAGGAGCTGGTCACGGTGTACAAACACAAACGCAGCACCGAATTCGGTGCTGCACTTCTTATTTTCGCGATCCTTTTGCGTCTGGCCGACGGCGGGTTCGGCTGGATGAAGTCCGATCGGATGGGGCAAATACTGGCATTTCTGGAGACGGGGCGCGTCATTTCGCTGAAAAAGCTGCCGTCTGCGCCGACGAGTTCCGAAGCTCCCGCGCCGACCGCTCCCGAAACGCAGCCGCCCGAAACGCAGCCGCCCGCGCCGACGCTGCCGCGCTTCGAGGCGGCCGATCTGGCACTTACGCCCCTGCGCTACAGCTGCGACTATCGCCCCGATACGGAAAAGCTGCTTCTGTCGCCGCTTCGCTGGGAGCTGTGCGCGGATGCGCCAACAGTTCTGATCGTCCATACACACGCAACGGAAAGCTATACACGAGAAAGCGGGCAGACTTATTCGGAGACGACCGCCTACCGCACGCTGGACGAATCTTATAATATGCTGGCCGTGGGAGACGCGCTGGCGCGGCTTCTGGAGGAAGCGGGCATCGGCGTGATCCACGACCGACAGCTGCATGACTATCCGTCCTATAACAGCTCCTATGCAAACTCCCGCAAATCGGTCAAAGCGTATCTGGAAGAATATCCCGGGATCTTACTGGTGCTCGACCTGCATCGTGACGCGGTCGAAAAAGCAGACGGCAGTCAGCTGGCCACGCACGCCGTCGTCAACGGCTGTTCGGCAGCGCAGATCATGTTCCTTGTCGGTACGGACGCATCCGGCAATCACCATCCGAACTGGCAGGAAAATCTTGCGCTTGCCGCCAAGCTGAACGTATGCATGGAGCAGCTCTGCCCCGGCATCACCCGCGCCACAACGCTGCGCGCGCAACGGTTCAATCAGGACCTGGGGCAACTCGCGTTGCTGGTGGAGATCGGCTCGGCGGGCAACACGCTTGAAGAAGCGCTGCGCGCGGTGTCTGTTCTGGCGCAGGCAATCCTCCTCCTGCAACACGGCGCGGACGGTGCCTGATGTCGAATTTTCTTTGCTTTTTTGCGGCAAGCTGCTATAATAAGAGAAAAAAGCAAAAGGGGATCCACTATGAGCGAGATCATCAAACAGCTTCAGGCAATGAGCGGGAGCATTCTCGGAAAAATAGCTTCCTGCGCGCTGACCGTCGGCATCGGCCTTCTGGTCATCCATTTTGTTTCGGCATTTGTCACGCGGGCGCTGGAACGCTCGCGTCTGGAAAAAGCCGCGCACAGTCTGGTCAAAAGCGCCGTGCGCGTGGTTTTGTACGCGCTGCTCGGGCTCATCGCCGCTTCCGGCCTCGGCATTGATGTAACGGGCGTGGTCGCACTGGCATCGGTGGTGTCGCTGGCGCTCTCTCTGGCGCTGCAAAACTGCCTGACCGACCTGATCGGTGGCTTTACACTGCTGTACACCGCGCCGTTCCACTCGGGAGACTTCGTGGAGATCGCCGGGCAATCCGGCACGGTAAAGGAGATCGGCATGGCCTATACCAAACTGCTCACGCCCGACAACAAGCTCGTGCAGATCCCGAATTCTTCGGTCGTCGCGACGCAGATCACCAACTACAGCTGCACGGGAAAACGCCGTGTGGAGGTCACGGTACGCGCTTCGTATTCGGCACCCGTGGACAAGGTGCTGGCGGCGTTGCAGCAGGCTGCGCAGGTGGACGGCATTTTGCCGGAGCCCCCGATCTATACCGCCATCAGCGGCTACGGCGAACATGCCGTTTCCTATGTTGTGCGTGTCTGGTGTGAAACGGATCGATACTGGAACGTATATAACGCCATCGTTTACAATGTCAAGACCGTATTCGACCAAAACGGCATCGCCATGACCTATCCGCATCTGAACGTGCATCTGGATGCGCAGGACGGCAGTCCGAACAGACCCGAATAAACAGGCGGGACGTGTTGCATCAACTGCAACGCGTCCCGCGTTCTTTTGAAGATCGATCAGAGGGTATAGTTCCCGTTTTGCACACGCAGCGTGCAGCCGTAGTAAGCCGTCATGGCATCTTCCAGCCAGAGCGAATCCCGCACGCCGGCAGTCTCATAGCTGGAATGCATGGCAAGCTGCGGCAGGCCGATATCGGCGGTCGGAACGGAAATATGCGTCAGGGAAATATGTCCCAGCGTCGAGCCGCCGGGGATATCCGCACGATTGCAGTAGGTCTGTACGGGCACATTGGCCTTTGTGCAGATCTTGCGCAGCAGCGCGGAGGAAACGCCGTCCGTCGTGTAGCGCTGTGCGGCATTGAATTTCAGAACGATCCCGCCGTTGACGACCGGCGCGTTGGCAGCGTCTGCAAATTCGGGGTGATTGGGGTGTACGGCATGTGCATTATCCGCCGAGATCATGAATGACTGCGACAGCATCCTGTTGATATCCAGCGAAAGCGCCGTGCATACGCGCCCCAGCACATCGGAAAGCAGTGTGGAGGCTGCGCCCTGTACGGAGTTCGAGCCGACTTCCTCACTGTCGAACACGCACAGAACGCCGATGCTGCCGCTTTCCTGCGCATGCAGGAAGCCCTGTGTGCAGCCCCATACGCATTGCAGATCGTCCAGCGCGGGCGCGGAGATGAATTCCTCGTCCATGCCCCAGACCGCGGACGGCTGGCGCACATACAGATACAGGTCATGCCCCAGCACCTTCCCGCCTGCCTCCTGCTCCAGCAGGGCGCTCAGCTTTCCGGCGGCCTCTTTTCCGCCCAGCAGCGGCACGGTGTCCGAAACGGGGTTCCATTTATAGCCGTCGTTGGCATTTCGGTTCATGTGGATGGCGACATTGGGGATCAGGAGCAGGTCGCGGTCGATGTCCAGCAGCTTGCTGCGCACCCCGTCCTCCGTTTCCACCAGCACGCGTCCCGCGATCGAAAGCGGGCGATCCGTCCAGGTGTGCATCAGCGAGCCGCCGTATTTTTCGGTTGCCAGTCTGGTGTATGTCCCTTTCAACTCACCGTTTTCTTTGATCTTGAAGGTGGGGCGGTCGCTGTGGCAGGCGCTCATCAGGAAGCCCTGCGGCGCATCGTGCGGAATGCGCAGGGCGATCACGGCGCTGTCGCCGCGTGTCAGATAGTACGTTCCACCCGGAACCAGCTGCCAGTTTTCCCCCTCCGACAGGCGGGTATAGCCGTGCCGACGCAATTCGTTTTCCAGATAGGCGGCGGCGTGATAGACGCTGTGCGATGCGTCCAGAAAATCCATCAACGCGGAAATGCGATTGTCCATAGCTGCTCTCTCCTTTCGCCGGACGCTTCACGCCCGACCCGCCGCACTGCGCGGCGGCATTTTTGCTTTCTTCGGCACCGCGGGAAGCGGATGCCTGCTTTATTCTACACCGAAACACGCACTTCGTCAACTGCGGAAAGCAGGCGGCCTTTTTCGGGAAACTTATGTCGAAAATAATCGAAAAGTTTTGAAATAAGCAAAATAAGGTAAATAACTGTCGTTTTTTGACGAGCGATTGTTTTGGAAATTCCTTGCAAAAATACTTGTATTATGCTACATTATTGGTGTCGCACCGAGGCACAGGGTCGTCGCGGTGCGGGGGAGATCAATTATTACGACAGGAGAGGGATCTATGGACAAATATACTACAGTGTTTATTGCCGACAGCGCAGAGGATTTCTGCGTAAATTTGACCGCGGCCTTACAGCAGGCGAACGGTTTTCAGGTCGTAGGCTGCGCCAACGAGGGAGAGCAGGCGCTGCGCCGCATCACGGAGCTGAAACCGCAGATCCTCGTGCTGGATCTGATGCTGGCCAAGCGGGACGGGATCAGCGTTCTGAAAAGCCTGAACAGCATGGAGCACCGCCCGATCACACTGGCTACATCCGGCTTCGTCACGGAATACGTGGCGGGCGCGGCGGCAAATCTCGGTGCGCGCTATCTGATGCTGAAGCCGTGCGACATGTCGGCGCTGGTGGAGCGGCTGGAGGAAATGCGCGGTACGGCGCAGCATCCGGGCGCGGTGCGGCGCAATGACAAGGCGGGCATCGAGACGATGGTCACGGGGATCATCCACGAGATCGGCGTTCCCGCGCATATCAAGGGGTATCAGTATCTGCGCGAGGCGATCATCATCGCCGTAAACGACATGGACGTGATCAACGCCATCACGAAAGTGCTCTATCCGCAGGTGGCCAAGACGTTCCAGACCACGCCCAGCCGCGTCGAGCGCGCCATTCGCCATGCCATCGAAGTGGCCTGGGACAGAGGGGACTTAGATACCCTGCAACGCTTCTTCGGCTATACCGTGTCCAACACCAAGGGCAAGCCCACCAATTCGGAGTT
>CAZIGE010000023.1:0-27241 GCA_964538475.1 uncultured Oscillospiraceae bacterium
GGGAATCCACATTTCGCAGGTTCCCGTGGTCGGCTGCGCACCCGAATGGATGTCCGAAAAGGCCGTTTCCATCGGCAACTATGTCGTGGCGACCGGTATCGAGACGTTCCTCGGCGTCGATCCGTATTCCAAGGGCTCGGAGGAAGTCACCCGCCTGCTTCAGGGCGAAGACGGCATCAAGGAGTGGGTCGAGGCGAAGTTCGTTGTCGGGACGGACATCGAAAAGCTGGGCGACAAGATGATCGCCTGCATCGAGGCCAAGCGTGCCGCTCTGGGCATTTGATTTTATCGAATTTGAGGTCTTTTTCCAATGAAATTAGCGATCACCGGTAAGGGCGGCGTGGGAAAAACCACCCTGTCGTCCACACTGGCGCGGCTCTATGCCGACGAGGGGCGCACAGTCCTGGCCGTGGATGTCGACCCCGACGCGAACCTCGGCCTTGCGCTGGGACTGGAACAGGAACAGGTGGACAGCATCGTTCCCATTTCCAAAATGCGCACGCTGGTAGAAGAACGCACCGGTGCCAATGAGGCCAATAAATTTTTCAAGCTGAACCCTTACGTTGCCGATATCCCCGAAAAATATGCCCGTGACATCAACGGCGTGAAGCTGCTCGTGATGGGAACGGTGGATGTGGGCGGCAGCGGATGCGTTTGCCCGGAGCATGTGATGATCAAGGCCGTGCTTGCCAACCTGACCTATCGAAAGAACGATGTGGTCATCATGGATATGGAGGCGGGGCTGGAACATCTCGGACGCGGAACGGCCATGAATATGGATCAGTTTATCGTCGTGATCGAGCCGGGCGCACGCTCTGTGCAGACCTACCGCAATGTAAAGCGGCTGGCCTCCGATCTCGGTGTGAAGCGTGTCCGCGTGGTGGCGAATAAGCTGCGCGACGAAGCGGATGAGGCGTTCATCCGAAATGCCATTCCCGCCGAAGATCTGCTGGGCATGATCCACTATAACCCGCAGATCATGGATGCCGACCGTCAGGGGAAATCGCCCTATGATTTCAGCCCCAAAGCGATCGAAGAAATTCGAAAGATCAAAGAAGTTTTAGACCGTGATTGATAAACAGTATAGGAGGAAACAAAGTGACACTTTTTGACAGAGTTTTCGGTGGCAACGATTACAACTATGCCCGTACCGTCGCCGCCATTGAAGAAGCCATCGCCGCAAACGGAGAGGCTTGCGCGGTGTCCTTCCCCAACACAGCATACTCCCTGCCCTGCTACTATGGCATCACCGGCGAAAAGATCACCACGCTGGGCGAGATGAAGGCCGCCATGGATACGATCAAGGGCATGATGACACGCAACAGCCGCCTGCGCGATGCGTTCGACAGCGGCATCGCCTCCGCCCTGTGCGCGGAATTCCTGGAAGCGCTGAAATATCTCAACGGCGCGCAGCCGTATGCCGAGCCGGAAATGGGACACCTGACCGATGCGTTCGTGCGTAATCTGGGCGTGCCGCTGGTCACGGGAGACATCCCCGGCGTTGCCGTTATCATCGGCGGCGCGGAAGATCCCGCGGAAACCGTCGCACTGGCCAAGTCCTATCAGGCGCAGGGTATGCTCGTTACCGTGACGGGCGAGGGCATTCGCCATCTGGCCGAGGCCGGCATGAAGACGGGCGAGGGCGTTCGCGTCTGCCCGCTGGGCTATGAAATGCAGAGCGTCATCCACGTCGTATCCGTTGCGATCCGCGCGGCGCTGATCTTCGGCAATATCACCCCCGGCGATCGGGAGGCACTGTACAAGTATACGATGGAGCGCGTCCGCGCCTTCGTAAATGCCTACAAGCCCCTGTCCGACGAGATCGTTTCCTACGGCGCGGGCGCGATCTGCCTGGGCTTCCCCGTTATTTCCAACGAGACGGAGAATATGTTCCGCGTGCCTAAGTCCCTGATCCAGCAGCTCGACACCGCGAAGTGGAACGCTACCTCTCTGGAAGCACGCGATATCAAGCTCAAGATCACCAAGATCGATATCCCCGTATCCTACGCGACCGCGTTCGAAGGCGAGATCATCCGCCGCGGCGATATGCAGGTCGAAGTGGACGGTTCCCGTGTGGACTGCTTCGAGCTGGTACATACCTGCGAGCCTGCCGAGATCGAGGATCACCGCATCACGGTGGACGGCCCCGAGATCGACGAGATCCCCGTCGGCTCCAAGATCTCGCTGAGCTATACCGTCAAGGTCGCCGGTAAGGCGATGCAGCCCGACTTTGAATCTGTTATGGAGCGTAAGTTCCACGCCTACCTGAACTGCATCGAAGGCGTGATGCACACGGGTCAGCGCGATATGATCCGCATCCGCGTCAGCAAGGCTGACTTTGAAGCGGGATTCAAGTTCCGTCACCTCGGCGAGGTGCTGTACGCCAAGATCAAGAGCGAGTTTGAAGCCGTCGTCGATAAGTGCGAAGTGGTCATCGTGGTCGATGCCGAGAAGAACAAGACGCTGCGCCACGAGGCCAACGAGGTCTTCGCAAAGCGCGATGACCGTCTGAAATCCATGACGGACGAGTCCGTTCCCGTGTACTACACCTGCATCATGTGCCAGGCGTTCTCCCCGAGCCATGTGTGTATCGTCACGCCCGAGCGTCTCGGCCTGTGCGGCGCGGTCAGCTGGCTGGATGCCAAGGCGACCAATGAGCTTGATCCCGCAGGCCCGTGCCAGATCGTTCCCAAGGAGCGCTGCATCGACGAGAGCCTGGGTCGCTTTGAGGATGTCGACGAGGCCGTCTTCAAGTATTCCCACGGCGCACTGGAGCATGTTACGCTCTACTCGCTGTTCCAGGATCCTATGACGAGCTGCGGCTGCTTCGAATGTATCTGCGGCGTGGAGCCCTGCTCCATGGGCGTGGTCATCACCTGCCGCGAGCATGCGGGCATGACCCCGCTGGGCATGAGCTTCTCCGACATGGCCTCCATGACCGGCGGCGGCGTACAGACCCCCGGCTTCATGGGCCACGGCAAGCAGTTCATCTCCTCCAAAAAGTTCATCGCGGCCGAGGGCGGCCCGGGGCGTATCGTCTGGATGCCCAAGGAACTGAAGGAACAGGTCCGCGAGCGTCTGGATGCGACCGCGCTGGAGATGTACGGTGTCGAGAACTTCACCGACATGGTCGCCGACGAAACGATCTGCACGGAAGATCCCGAGCAGCTGCTGGAATACCTGAGCGAGGTCGGACATCCCGTGCTGTCCATGGAACCGTTCGATATGTAATCGCATAAAACCGAAAACTTTGCGGCCGCGTATGCGCCGAACGAAGATTTCCCGGAGCCTGCCGCGCCTGCGGCAGGCTCTTTTGCGGTGCCGTCGGCGGTTTTTGCAAAGTTTTGCAAAAAACTATTTGCAACCGACAAAAAATATAGTAAACTAAACAGAGCACGCACCGCCCGAAGCACATAAACTGTCAGGGGGGTGTCGATATGCTCGGTTATGCCGTGATCGGCATGTTGGCCGCGTTCGGAACGCTGTGTGCGCTGTGGGTCACATTCGGCGCACTTTTACCGGGCAGCGGGAAAACGACGGTGTATTGCATCTGCGCGAAAAAGTATGCATCGGCGGTTCGCCGCAGATGGCACTGGCTTCGGGAAATGGGGCTGGTGCGGGGTCGGCTGGTGATCCTGTGCGACCGAAAAATCGCGCTGGAATGTATCGAACAGGAGCTGAAACAACTTGACACAGCAGGAAATGCAAATCCTTCAGGGCACGATCGGCGCCGTGATCTTTCAGAATTATGAAAACGGATATGCCGTGCTGCGATTGCAATGCGCTGGGGAAACCGTAACGGTGGTCGGCACGATCCCGATGCCGGCTGTCGGAGAAAAACTGATAGTCACGGGGAAATGGTCGAACCATGCCGGATATGGGCGGCAGTTCGAGGCGGAATTTCTGGAGCGCCTGCTGCCTGCCACGGCATCGGAAATTTTACAATACCTGTCCGGACGGGTCATCAAAGGGATCGGACCGCGCACGGCGGCGCGGATCGTGGCACATTTCGGCGACCGAACGCTTGACGTGATGGAGCATTCGCCGCAGGATCTGGCACAGGTCAGCGGGATCTCGGCGGCAAGGGCGCGCGCGATCGGAGAGGAATTCCGCCTGCGCGTCGGGATGCGTCAGCTTATGGAATTTTTTGCGGCGCACCAGCTGCCCGCGGAGCTGGCCGTGCGCACATATAAGCTGTACGGCGAGCAGACGGTGGATATGATCTGGGACGATCCGTATCTGCTGACGGATCAGGGACTGGATGCTCCCTTTGCCGCAGTCGATCGATTTGCGGTGGAGCTCGGCGTGGCGGGAGATGACCCGCGCCGCGTGGAGGCGGGCGTTCTGTTCGAACTTCGACATAATACGACCGCAGGGCACTGCTTCCTGCCGGAAGAAAAGCTGGTCGCCGCGACCGCGCAGCTGCTGCATGTCGAGCAGGATGTGATCCGCGGGCGTTTGCCGGGCATGCTGGAGGCGAGCCGCCTGGAGCGCGAGCAGCTGGCGGGGATCACGGTGTGCTATTTGCCGCAGCTGCTGGAGGCGGAGCAATACTGCACCGAGCGGCTGCTCGAATTTGCGGCAGGGGAACGACCTGCACCGAAGGATCTGCAAAAAATGATACGTAATGCCGCGCAGGAGAGTGCGATCAGCTACTCTTCAGAGCAGGAGCAGGCCATTCGCGAGGCCGCGACGGCCGGTATCCTGCTGATCACGGGCGGCCCCGGTACGGGAAAGACCACGATCCTGCGGGGGATATTGTCCCTGTTTGCACAAATGGATCTGACATGCGTGCTGGCTGCACCGACAGGGCGGGCAGCCAAGCGCCTGACGGAGGTGACAGGACGGGATGCCTCTACCATTCACCGTCTGCTGGAAGCCGGGATCGACCCGACCGGCGGCGAAATGGTCTTCGCCCGCGACGAAAACGCCCCGCTGAAAGCGGACGCGGTCATCGTGGACGAAATGTCCATGGTAGATATACAGCTCCTGTGTGATCTCCTGCGTGCCGTCCCGCGCGGAGCGCGACTGGTTTTCGTGGGCGACCCGGATCAGCTCCCGCCGGTCGGCCCGGGATGCCCGTTCGGTGATATGCTTCGCAGCGACACACTGCCTACGGTGCGTCTGCAAACGATTTTCCGACAGGCGCAGGAAAGCCTGATCGTCATGAACGCGCATCGGGTCAACCGCGGCGAAATGCCGGAGCTTCGGAATGTCAAATCGGACTTCTTCTTCCTGCGCGCCGCATCCGAGGAAGCGGCGGCGCGGACGGTGCAGGAGCTGTGCAGCACGCGCCTTCCCAAAAACATGGGTATCCCCGCGGAGCAGATCCAGGTGCTCAGCCCGACCCGCAAGGGTACGATGGGGACGCAGAGCCTGAATGTGCGGTTGCAGGCGGCGCTGAACCCGCCGACACCCGAGAAAAAGGAGCGCCGATGGGGCGATTATGCCTTCCGTGAGGGGGATCGGGTGATGCAGATCCGCAACAATTACGATATCCTGTGGAGAAAATCGGACGCGAGCGCCGTGGGCACGGGCGTATTCAACGGCGATATCGGTGTGATCGCGTCGATCGATCACAACGCGGAAACGGTTTGCGTCGCATTTGAGGATAAGCTGGTGGATTATGATTTTTCACAGCTGGGCGAGCTGGAACCGGCTTATGCGATGACGGTGCATAAGAGCCAGGGCAGCGAGTATCGCGCGGTGGTTTTGTGCGCGTGGGATGGCAATCCGTTTCTGCTGAACAGAAGCGTGCTGTATACGGCCATTACCCGCGCGTGGGAGCTTCTGGTCGTGGTCGGACGCGAGGACGTGATCGCCGCCATGACGGAAAACGCCCGCAAAAACAGGCGTTATTCCGGGCTGAAGCTGCGCTTGCAGAGGAGATCGACATGAAAATACCGACATGGCTGACGGCGCTGCTGTATCCGGAAAAATGTGTCCTGTGCGGCCGCCTTCTGAAAGGCGCGGAGCTCGATCTGTGCAGGC
The DNA here is from genome assembly GCA_964538475.1 of uncultured Oscillospiraceae bacterium. Taxonomy (GTDB): domain Bacteria; phylum Bacillota; class Clostridia; order Oscillospirales; family Oscillospiraceae; genus Faecousia. The sequence goes on from CAZIGE010000023.1 coordinate 5,992, forward strand.
GCTGCCGCGTGGAGCAGCCCGAATGCGCCGTATCGCGGGAAAAGTATCCTTTCCTTGACAGCTGGACGGCGCTGTGGTACTATCAGGATGAGGTTCGGCGCAGTCTGCTTCGCTATAAATTTTACGGGCGGCGCAGCTACGCGGCCGCTTTCCATGAAGCTGCTTCGCGAGGACGTGACGCAGCGCGTGGATGTCATGACATGGATCCCAATCAGTGAAAAACGCCGCCGCGAACGCGGCTTTGATCAGGTCGAGCTGCTCGCGCAGAAGATGGCGCAGCAGCTGCAATTGACCGCGCAGGCTTTTTTGTGGAAGCGGCGGGACAATCCGCAGCAGTCCCGCATCTCCGGGGAGGCGCAGCGCCGCGCCAATGTGCTGGGGGCTTACGAGGCCGTGCAGTGCGATATGCTGCGCGGCAAGCGAGTGTTGCTGCTGGACGATATCCTGACCACCGGCGCAACAGCCGGAGAGTGCGCCCGCGTACTGCTGGAGGCGGGGGCGAAGGAAGTGCATTTTGCGGCGGTAGCCGTCGCGCAGAAGAAAAAACAGGACCGGAAGGTGTAAGGTATGCGTTTATTTTCGAATGATCTTGGGGTGGATCTCGGCACCTCCAATGTGCGCATTTATGTGGACGGAAAGGGGATCGTGGTGCGCGAGCCCTCCGTCGTGGCGGTGGACAAGAACACCGGCCGTATTTTGCAGGTCGGAACGGAAGCCAGAAATATGCTCGGGCGTACGCCCGGAAATGTCGTTGCGATGCATCCGATGAAAGACGGCGTGATCTCCGACCATGAGATGACGGTGCGGATGCTGCAGGCGCTGTTTCGCCGTGCCGCGCCGAACGCGATCTCGCCGAAACCGCGTGTCGTGATCTGCGTTCCGAGCGGCGTGACCGAGGTGGAAGAACGCACGGTCATCAATGCGGCCATTGAGGCCGGTGCGCGGCGCGTGTATCTGGTGGAAGCACCGCTGGCAGCCGCGCTGGGCGCCAATCTGGACATACGCGAGCCGAACGGACATATGCTGGTGGATATCGGCGGTGGCGTGACGAATGTTGCGGTGCTGACCATGAACGGTGTGGCGCGTTCCACCTCTGTCGAGGTCGCGGGCAACAGCTTTGACGAGGCCATCGGCCGCTACGTGCGCCGCAAACACGGCGTAGTCATCGGACAATCCATAGCAGAGGATATCAAGATCCGCATCGGCTCGGTAGACCGCCGCCTGGAAGAGGCGAGTTATGTGGTGCGCGGGCGCGATGCAAAGAGCGGGATGCCGCGCGAGCTTACCCTGACATCGTCCGAACTGTTCGACGTTCTGCGCCGACCCGCCCGCATGATCGCCGATGAGGTCGTTTCCGTGCTGGAAGACACCTCTCCCGAACTGGTCAGCGATATCGCACAAAACGGCATTACGCTCACCGGCGGCGGCAGCCAGCTGTGGGGCATGGCGAAGATGATCGAAAGCCGTACCGGGATCGGCTGCACGCTGGCGGACGACCCGGATGCCTGCACCGCTTACGGCTGCGGCAAGAGCCTTGCGTGGATCAGCCACATGCACGAAGGGCCGATCAATATCGCAAAAAAACGCATCATGCGCGGATAAGCGCAGGCGCTGTCCGACGGGCAGCGCCTGCCTTGCGTCTCACAACAGAAAAGCACGAAAATGAAAAGGAGGAATGTGCCATGCAAATGTGCGATCTGCATGTACACAGTGTATTTTCCGACGGAACGGATACGCCGCAGGCGCTGATCCGTCTGGCACAGGAGGCGCACCTGGGCGCGTTGGCACTGTGCGACCATAATACGGTGGCCGGATTGCCCGATTTTATCCGCGCTGCGGAAAACAGCACGGTCGAGGCGGTGCCGGGGGTGGAATTTTCCACGGACTACGGCGAAAGGGAGCTGCATATTCTGACACTTTTTGTCGAAGCGGCGCATTACGCGCAGATCACGGCGCTGCTGGAACGGGGCGAGCGGGAGAAAGAGCAGAGCAATATCGATCTTGTTGCTGCGCTGAATCGCGCGGGATATCCGCTGGACTATGCGGCCATTAAAGCAAAAACGCCCCGCGGGCATATCAACCGTGCGCATATTGCGGCGGAAATGACGGCGCGCGGCTATGTGCCGTCCGTGCAGGCGGCATTTCAGACGCTGCTTTCGCCGAAGCATGGGCTGTATCATCCGCCGAAGCGTATCGGCGCGTACGAGGCTATTCGGTTCATCAAGTCCATCGGCGCAGTGGCCGTGCTGGCACACCCGCTTTTGAGCATGGACGAGCCTATGCTGCGTGCTTTCCTGCCTGAGGCTGTGCGCTGTGGGCTGGACGGTATGGAGGTATACTATTCGAAATACGACGCGGCAACGACTGCACTGGCCGTGCAGATTGCACGCGAGCATGGCCTGCTGCCGAGCGGCGGGAGCGATTACCACGGAGAAAACAAGCCCGATATCGCCATCGGGGTCGGGCGCGGCGGACTGCATATCCCGCTGGAATGGATGATTTCGCTGCAAAGCAGAAAAAAGTAAAAAAGGTGTAGCTTTTTGCCACAACCTGTGTTATTCTATATAAAGGACTGGGCGAAAAAATCATAGCGGCGGTTTACCGCCGCAGCTTCGGCCGTTTCATGAAATATTTTCAAGAGGGGTACCCCTCTTGTCGCTATGGTACACAGTACCATAGCGACGTAATACGCGCTGCCGGGTAAAAGCCGTGCGCCGAACCGAAGGAAGGATATCGACCCATGATCTGTGATTTGCAAAAAGCATCGTTGCTCAAGCGGGCTTCTGCCTGGCTGCTGGACATCATCCTGCTGGCTGTACTGGCCTGCGGGATCGGCATGCTACTCAGCAGTGTGCTCGGCTATGACGGCTATGTGCAGCAGCTCAATGCCTGCTATGAAAAATACGAGCGGGAATACGAAATCGACTTTGAACATTACGACGAATTGACCGAAGCGGAACAGGAACGCTACGAACAGGCCAACCGGGCCCTGCAGGAGGACGAGCAGGCCGTTAAGGCGTACAATATGCTGATCAATCTCTCCCTGATCCTGCTCACGGGAAGCGTGCTTCTGAGCTATCTGGCGCTGGAATTCGGTGTGCCGCTGCTGTTCGGGAACGGACAGACTGTCGGGAAAAAGATCTTCGGCATCGGCCTGATGCGCGAGGATGGGGTGAAGATCACCCCCTTTGCCCTGTTTGTCCGCACTGTTTTGGGCAAATGCACGATCGGAACGCTGGTTCCGCTGTTCGTGCTGCTGATGATGTTCCTGGGCGTTATCGGTGTGATCGGGCCGACGCTCCTGCTGGCACTGCTGCTGTTGCAGGCGGCGCTGATCCTGACATCGAAAACACATGCCGCGATCCACGACCGCATGGCGGCGACCGTTGCGGTGGATCTTTCCAGCCAGATGATCTTTGACTCGCCGGAGGCGCTGGTCGCCTATAAAAATCAGCTTCACACGGAGGAAGTGAAAAACCGCACCTACTGAGGACAACGAAACGCATTGCGCGCGTTGCAAATAACCTGCCGAAACAAAATATTATGATATCAGGAAGGGAATTTTATGAAAGTCGTATTGCAAAACCTGACAAAGATCTTCCCCAGCCGGGACAAAAAAGCCGGCGGTGAGGTCGTTGCCGTAAGTGATTTCACTTACGAGATCCCCGATGGCAAGCTGATCGGCCTGCTGGGGCCTTCGGGCTGCGGTAAGTCCACCACGCTGTACATGATCAGCGGTCTGCAAAAGCCTTCGTCCGGGCACATCTTCTTCGGCGATGAGGATGTCACCGAGCTACCCACCGAGGCACGCGGCATCGGTCTGGTTTTCCAGAACTATGCGCTCTATCCGCACATGACCGTGAAGCAGAACATTCTATTCCCTCTGCAAAATCTCAAAGGAGCCGATCGCCCCGGCAAGCAGGAGATGCTGGAGCGCGCTTATGAGGCTGCGCGCCTGGTGCAGATCGAGGATCTGATGGATCGCAAGCCCAGCGAAATGTCCGGCGGACAGCAGCAGCGTGTCGCTATCGCCCGTGCGCTGGTCAAAATGCCCCGCGTGCTGCTGCTGGACGAGCCGCTGTCCAACTTGGATGCCAGATTGAGATTGCAGACCCGTGAGGAGATCCGCCGCATCCAGCGCGAAACCGGCATCACCACCATTTTTGTCACCCACGACCAGGAAGAGGCCATGTCCATTTCCGATGAGATCGTCGTGATGAAGCTCGGTGTCGTGCAGCAGATCGGCCAGCCGCAGGCGGTTTACGATGACCCCGCGAACCTGTTCGTTGCCAAGTTCCTCGGCACGCCTCCCATCAACGTTTTCGAAGGCCATGTCGAAAACGGTCGGCTGTACATCGGCGAGGATGCTGTTCTGGATGTTCCCGGCATCGACGATCGGGATGTTTATGTCGGTATCCGCCCCGAGGGCTTTATACCGGACGAGAACGGCGCGCTGCATTGCGCACTGAATAATGTCGAGGTCATGGGTCGCGACTCGAGCGTCGTGTCCACCCACCCGGCCTCCCTGAATCCCGTGGTGCGCTCCATCATCAATTCGGATATCAAGATCGACACCACCCGCGGGGCGGTCAACTTCTCCGTAAAGCCGCACAAGGTGTTCGTGTTCGACAAGGAAACCGAGCAGAGACTCCGCTTTGAGGTGATCTGATATGGTAGATAGCAAACAACAGTGGAAAGCGTGGCTGTATCTGGCACCTGCCATCGTGCTGCTGCTGGTCTTTACCGTGTGGCCGATCATCAATACGGTCCGCCTGGCTTTCACGGAGGGCTATAACGCACTGGAGGCCGCCTTCGGCGCGACGTATACCATTGGTATTCAAAACTTCGTCAAGGTTTTGACCTATCCTGAGTTTACCACCTGTCTGAAAAATACGATCCTGCTGACCTTCCTGACGGTCCCGCTGTCCACCATTCTGGCACTGCTGATCGCCGTGGCGCTCAACTCCATCAAGGGTCTGCAAAAATTCCTGCAAACGATCTTTTTCCTGCCTTATGTGACGAACTCCATCGCCATCGGCATGGTCTTTGCGGCCATGTTCAACATCATCGGCCTGAAGCCCGACCAGAGCGGCGCGGATTCCTGGGGCATCGTCAACAATATCATCATGTTCTTCGGCGGCAAGCCGATCAACTGGATCAACGCGCAGTCTTCCTACTGGGCAAATATCGCGGTCATGACGATCTATATCGTCTGGAACGCCCTGCCGTTTAAGATATTGATCCTGCTGGGCGGCCTGCAAAGCATCAACAAGCAGTATTATGAAGCTGCGCGCGTGGACGGAACGCCCCGCAGAAGAGTGTTTACCCGCATCACCGTGCCGCTGCTGAGCCCGATGCTTGCCTATGTCGTGATCACCGGCTTTATCGGCGGATTTAAGGAGTATTCCAGCATCGTCGGTATTTTCGGAGAGAAGATGGGTCCGGTCGGCGGCCAGTATACCCTCAATACCATGGTCGGCTATATTTACAGGGTCCTTCCCAAGGCCAACTATGGCGAAGCCAGTGCCGCAGCGCTGATCCTGTTCGTCGTGATTTTGTTGATCACGCTGATCAACAGCGCCGTCAGCAAGCGAAGCGTCCATTATTAAGGAGGTGCTTTCATGGCTGAGAATAAAAATGTTGTGATGCACGAAAGAAATCTCCAGGCGGTTTCCGTGCAGCAGAGGATCCTGCAGATACTGGTCAAGATCGGAACTTACGCATTTTTGCTGATCATGGCAGTGATCGTGATCTTCCCGTTTTACTGGATGATCATTTCCTCCTTGAAGGATCTGCAAGAATATCGCCAGAACATCCCGACCTTCTGGCCGAAGGCTATTATCTGGAAAAACTATGCCGAGGCGTTTACGGAAGCCAATCTGGGACGCCTGTTCCTGAACACCGCGTATGTCGGTATCGTCTCGACGGTGCTTTCCCTTATCATCACCGTGCTGTCTGCTTTTGCATTTGCGCGGTTGGAGTTCAAGGGGAAGGATCTGATGTTCGGCGCACTCATGGCTACCATGATGATCCCCGGCGAGCTGTTCACCATCACCAATTACCAGACGATCAATACGCTGGGCTGGATGAACACGTTCCGGGTCCTGATCGTGCCGTTCCTGGTGTCGGTGTTTTACATCTATCTGCTCAGGCAGAATTTCATGCAGATCCCGAATGAGCTGTATCTGGCCGCCAAGGTAGACGGCTGCGGCGATCTGAAGTATCTGTGGAAGGTCATGATCCCGCTGGCACTGCCGACGCTGATCTCCATCACCATTTTGAAGATGATGGGCGCATGGAACTCCTATGTCTGGCCGCGACTGGTCGCCAACGACGAGGAATATCGCATGATCACAAACGGTCTGCGCAATGCCTTCACCGCCACAACGGGCGATGTCGACTATCCTGTCCAGATGGCAGCCGTGGCCATCGTATCCGCGCCGCTGTTCCTCGTGTTCGTTTTCCTGCGGAAATACATCATGAAGGGTGTCAGCCGCAGCGGTATCAAGGGTTAATAGCCGAAAGGCTGTAACATAAAATATTTCTTTGAGGAAGGAAGTAAAAAACACATTATGAAAATGAAAGTCGCAAGCATTCTCCTGCTGGTCAGCATGCTGCTGGGCGTTTTCGCTCTGACCGGCTGCCAGCCCACCAGCGGCGGAACCAATGTCTTCAAGGGTAACTTTGAGATCCCCGAGGGCGGCTATGACGGCAGCGAGGTGACGATCACCTTCTACCACACCATGGGTTCCAACCTGACGACGGTTCTGGACGAGTACATCGCGGAATTCAACAAGCTGTACCCCAACATCCATGTCAAATGGAAGTCTGTCGGTGGCTATGACGACGTTCGCGACCAGATCAAGACCGAACTGACGGTCGGCAACCAGCCCAACATCGCCTACTGCTACCCCGACCATGTCGCGCTGTACAACATTGCCCACGCGGTCGTCACACTGGATGACCTGATCGAGAGCAAGATCGAAACCGAGCGTGCCGACGGCACCAAGGAGATCCTCGGCCTGACCGACGAGCAGATCGCGGACTTCATCGAAGGCTACTACAACGAAGGCCGCCAGTTCGGCGACGACAAGATGTATACCCTGCCGATGTCCAAGTCCACCGAGGTTCTGTACTACAACAAGACCTTCTTCGAGGAGCACAACCTCTCCGTTCCCACCACCTGGGAGGAGATGGAGGCACTGTGCGCGCAGATCCTGACCATCAATCCCGACTGCATCCCGCTCGGCTATGACTCCGAGGCCAACTGGTTCATCACCATGTGCCAGCAGCAGGGCAGCGACTACACCAGCGCTACCGGCGACCATTACCTGTTCGACAACGACCAGAACAAGGCGTTCGTCAAGCGCTTCCGCGAGTGGTATCAGAAGCGCTACGTCACCACGCAGGACATCTACGGTGCTTACACCTCCGGCCTGTTCGTTGCACAGAACACCACCAACAGCTATATGTCCATCGGCTCCTCCGCCGGTGCAACGCACCAGCGCCCCGATATGATCGACGGTGCGTATCCCTTCGAGGTGGGCATCGCTACCATCCCGCAGGTCGACCCCTCCAATCCCAAGGTCATCTCTCAGGGCCCGAGCCTGTGCATCTTCAAGGATGAGGATCCGCAGAAGGTTGTCGCTTCCTGGCTGTTCGTCAAGTATCTGACCACTACGGTCGAATTCCAGGCTGAGTTCTCCATGGCCTCCGGCTATGTTCCCGTCCTGAAGTCCGTTGCCCAGAACGAAGTTTACGCTGACTTCCTGGCTCACGCCGACGGCGGTGACTACATCTCCGCTCTGTCCGCAAAGGTCTGCCTTGAGCAGGAGAGCGCTTACTATGTTTCCCCGGCTTTCAACGGTTCTTCCACCGCGCGTGACCAGGTCGGCCTGCTGATGCAGACTGCCTTCACTTCGACGGATGACGGCAATCTGGATGCACTGATCGACAGCCTGTTCAAGGCCGCGATCGCTGAGTGCAACGCATGATCCGGTCTTTCCGCAAACCGCTGACCCTGCTTCCGGTGCTTGCACTGCTGCTCGGCACACTGGTCGGCTGCGTCCCCGCACAAACCGAGACGACGGGCGCGCCGAAAGAGATCGTCGATTATGCAGGCAAGGTAACGCTGGACATGAACTCCGCCACACGGAAGCAGGAGGTAACGGTAAAAACCTATGTAGACGGCGATACGGTGCATTTCCATGTACCGTCGGATGTGATCCCGGGCGGCGTGCTCAAGGCGCGCTTCCTGGCGATCAACACCCCGGAGTCTACGGGAAAAGTAGAGGAATACGGAAAAACCGCCTCTATTTTCACAAAAACCACGCTGCAAAATGCCGTGTCCATCATTGTGGAGTCCGACTCCGACACCTGGAATCTGGACTCCACGGGCAACCGTTATCTGGTTTGGGTCTGGTATAAGACCGCAGAGATGACGCAGTACCGCAACCTGAATATCGAACTTCTGCAAAACGGTCTGGCGATCGCCTCCAATGCAGGCGGCAATATCTACGGCAGCTATGCCATGGCAGCCATAGCGCAGGCCGAGGAACAAAAGCTGAATATCTATTCGGGCGAAAAGGATCCGAACTTCTACTATGGCGACATCGTGGAGCTGGATCTGCGCGAGCTGCGGCAGAATATCACGGCTTATGATGGCATAAAGGTCGCATTTACCGGCGTGGTCACCATGGACTACAACAACGGCGTGTATGTGGAGGCGTATGACCCGGACTCCGACCTCTACAACGGTATTTATGTCTTTTACAATTATAACCTGAACGGAGACGGCCTGAATATCCTGAAAGTCGGCAATGAAGTGCGCATCGTCGGTACGGTGCAATACTACGAGACCGGCGACTCCTGGCAGGTAGCCGGTGTCAGCTATCGCTCGATGAAGCCGAATGACCCGAATAACCTCCAAAAGCTCGGAGAAGGAAAGGAAGCCGCCTATACGTTGACCGATCCGGCGACGTTTGTCAACGGGAACGTGGATATCATTGTAAACGACGAGACGGTCACACGCCCGTATGCGGAGCTTGCTCTCGGCACGACCGTGCAGATGAACGGACTGACCGTGAAAAGCTCCTACACCACGACCGCAGAAGACAGCTCCAGCAAGGGCGCGTTCACGCTGACCTGCGAGGCTGACGGTGTTACGGTCGATGTTCGCACGGTCGTCCTGTACGACGATGCGGGCGATCTGATCACAGCAGACGCTTACGAAGGAAAAACCATTCAGGTCAAAGGGATCGTGGATTACTTCGACGGCGCGTATCAGATCAAAGTATTCTCCGCAAAGGACATTACAATACAATGAAATGTATAAAGGAGTTTAACATGAAGAAGATTGTTTCCATCCTTCTGCTGCTGACTCTGGTCGCAGGCCTGTTCGCGGGCTGCGTCGGCAGCGAAAACCCCGCAACGACTGACCCCAAGCCCACTACCGATGGCCTGGCGGATGCCGTGGCTTATGTGCAGGCGATGTACAAGAGCATGGACGGCACCAAGGCGCTGAAGGAATTCACGCTGACCTCCGTCGTGCGTGTGGACGGCGTTTCCTACAAGGTCGTCTGGACCTCCGACAATGACGCTGTCACCATCGAGACTGTGGACAGCAACACCATCCAGGTCACCTTCGATACCGCTCCGACCGAGCAGATCGACTTCACCCTGACCGCTACCGTTTCCGACGAGAGCGGCAAGAGCGGCACGACCTCCATCAGCCGTTATGTCGAGGCAGTCAAGGCCAGCGGCATTGAGATCGCCGACCAGCCCGTCGTCGGCACCGCATACAAGCTGCATGTCTCCCAGAACGAAGAGACGGTCAACAAGAAGCTGTACTTCACCGGCAACATGAGCGGCTACTATCTGGAAACCACCACCAACCCCTTCGAAGCTGTCGACATCATCCCCGAGGAAGCCGAAAACGGCTATTATCTGTACTTCGTAAAGGATGAGGTCAAGACCTACATCGACATCATCGAGCGTGAAGGCGAAGAAAACAAGGGTAAGGTCAATGTCAAGCTGATGGAGGCTCCCTCCTGCGTCTTCACCTGGAACAGCGAGCTGAAGACCTTCATCACCAATGTCGCAGGCGGCGAATGGTATCTGGGCTGCTACAAGACCTATGAGACCATCAGCGCTTCCGCGACCAGCTACATCAACGCCGATAACGCGGATGTTTCCCAGTTCCCCGCCCGTCTGGCCACTGTGAACATCGCTCCCGTTGTTGCAAATGAGCCCAAGGAAGACACGGTCTACAAGCTGCATGTCTCCCAGAACGAAGAGACCGTCGGCAAGAAGCTGTACTTCACCGGCAATATGAGCGGCTACTATCTGGAAACCACCACCAACCCCGCTGCTGCCGTTAACATCCACGTCGAGGCGACCGAGGGCGGCTACCATATCTACTTCCTCAATGGCGAAGCCAAGACCTACATCGACATCGTCGAGCGTGACGGGGAAGAGAACAAGGGCAAGGTCAACATCAAGCTGGCGGACGAGCCCTCCTGTGTCTACACCTGGAACAGCGAACTGAAGACATTCATCACCAACGTCGCAGGCGGCGAATGGTACCTGGGCTGCTACAAGACCTATGAGACCATCAGCGCTTCCGCGACCAGCTACATCAACGCCGACAATGCGGATGTTTCCCAGTTCCCCGCCCGTCTGGCCGTTGTGGAAGGCTTCATGGAAGATCCCGTTGTGGAGGAGACGCCCGCCGAATAAGGGCACGCCCGACACGACACCTGTCAAGACTTCTGCACAAACAGTATTTCCCGCGCAGGCCGCACCCGATCCCGGGCGCGGCCTGCTTTTTGCGATTTTGCCGTTTTTTCTGCGGAATGTTCACATTTTTATCTATTCTTTTTTCACCGCGTGTGCTATAATAAAGCAAACCATCTGTCAAAAGGGGAATTCTATGGGACTGATAACGAAACTATTCGGCACGCGTTCGCAGCGTGAGATCAAAAAGATCCAACCCATCGTGGATCGCATCCTTACCATGGAGGAAGAATATCGCGCACTGAGCGACGATGCGCTGAAAGCGAAGACCGCGCAGTTCCGCGCCCGCCTTGCGCAGGGGGAAACGCTGGATGATATTCTGCCCGAGGCTTTTGCCGCCGTTCGCGAGGCGGCTGACCGCGTGATCGGCCTGCGGCCGTACCCCGTGCAGCTGCTCGGCGGTGTGATCCTGCATCAGGGGCGCATCGCGGAAATGAAAACGGGCGAAGGAAAAACGCTGGTCGCGATCCTGCCGAGCTATCTGAATGCGCTGAACGGGCGCGGTGTACACGTTGTTACGGTGAACGATTATCTTGCCAAATACCAGTCCGAGTGGATGGGCAAGGTCTACCGCTTCATGGGGCTGAGCGTCGGGCTTGTGATCCCCGGCATGACCCCCGAGGAACGCCGCAAGGCTTACGCGGCCGATATCACCTACTGTACCAATAACGAGCTCGGCTTCGACTATCTGCGCGATAATATGGCGCTGTATCAGGCGGAACTGGTGCAGCGCGGGCATGCGTTCGCCATCGTGGATGAGGTGGACTCCATCCTGATCGATGAAGCCCGCACGCCGCTTATCATCTCGGGCAAGGGCGAGGAAAGCAGCAAGCTTTATGAAATGGCCGACTACTTTGTCTCCACGCTGCGCAGGCAGGTCTTCGCAAAAACGGAAGACAAGGAGATCCAGGACGATTACGACTGTGACTATTTCGCCGACGAGAAGGCCAGGACAGTCTCCCTGACCGCACGCGGCATCGAAAAGGCCGAAAAATACTTCGGCGTGGAAAATCTGGCAGACCCGGAGAATGCCACGCTCTCGCATCATATCAATCAGGCCATGCGCGCCAGAGGATTGATGAAAAAGGATAGCGACTACGTCGTCAAGGACGGCCAGATCATCATTGTGGATGAATTTACGGGTCGTCTGATGTACGGGCGGCGCTATAACGAGGGTCTGCATCAGGCCATCGAAGCAAAGGAGGGCGTTGCGGTCGCAGGCGAGAGCAAAACGCTTGCCACGATCACATTCCAGAACTTCTTCCGCCTGTATGAAAAACTCTCCGGCATGACCGGCACGGCGCTGACGGAGGAAGAGGAATTTGCGGCGATCTACAATCTGGACGTCGTGGAGATCCCCACCAACCGCCCCGTGATCCGCATCGATCACACCGATGTGGTCTACAAAACGGAAATGGGAAAATTCCGCGCAATCGTGCAGCAGGTCAAGACCTGCCACGAAAAGGGGCAGCCCGTGCTCGTCGGTACGATCTCCATTGAAAAAAGTGAGCTGCTCAGCAAGCTGATGAAGCGCGAAGGCATCCCCAACCATGTCCTCAACGCCAAGTATCACGAGCAGGAGGCGCAGATCGTGGCGCAGGCCGGTAAATTCGGTGCAGTTACCATCGCTACGAATATGGCAGGCCGCGGTACGGATATCATGCTCGGCGGCAACGCCGAATTTCTGGCAAAAGCGGAGCTGGCCAAATCGGGTCTGCCCGAGACGCTGCTGGCCGAGGCCGACTCGCACGCCGATACATCCGATCCCGAGGTGCTGGCCGTGCGGGCACAGTTCGCGACCCTGCTGCGCAAGTATAAAGAGCAGATCGCCGACGAGGCCGAAAAGGTGCGCGCCGCAGGCGGCCTGTTCATCATCGGCACGGAGCGCCACGAGTCGCGCCGCATCGACAATCAGCTGCGCGGGCGCTCGGGTCGCCAGGGCGACCCCGGTGAGAGCCGCTTCTATCTGAGCCTGCAGGACGACCTGATGCGTCTGTTCTCGTCCGACCGTATCATGGGCATGATGGATTCGCTCGGCCTGGACGAGGATACCCCCATCGATGCGAAGATCCTTTCGGGTGCGGTCGAAAATGCACAGAAAAATGTGGAATCCCGTAACTTCCGCGCCAGAAAGAACGTTCTGGAATACGATAACGTCATGAATACCCAGCGCGAGGTCATCTATGCCCAGCGGCAGAAGGTCTTGTCCGGGGAAAACCTGCGGGAGAATATCCTGTCCATTTTGCGTTCGGTCGTGGATAGCACCGTGGCCGATACGCTGGCGAACTGCGGTGGCGTGGCAGACGAGCAGGCGCTGAAAGCGCTGCATAAGACTTTCGCGGGCATCTATTTTGCGCCCGGTGTGCAGCTGCACGGGCAGGATGCACAGCAGCTGTCGGACGAGATCTACGATCTTGCACTGCAAACCTACTGTCGCAAAGAAGAAGCGCTCGGCGAAAGCACGATGCGTGAGCTGGAGCGCGTTGTGATGCTGCGCGTCGTGGACGAATACTGGATGGACAACATCGACGCAATGGACGACCTCAAGCAGGGCATCGGCCTGCGCGCCTACGGACAGCATGACCCCGTCATCGCCTACAAGGAAGAGGGATATGAGATGTTCCGCGCCATGGTGCAGGCGATCCGCGAAGAGACCGTGCGACGCATGTTCCTTGTGCAGCTGCGCAGAGATCAGCAGGTGACACGTCAGCGCGTGGCAAAAGAGACGGGGACGGGCGCGGCTGTCAATGCACAGGTCAAAAAGCAGCCTGTGCGCAAGGAGAAGAAGGTCGGCCCCAACGATCCCTGCCCCTGCGGAAGCGGGAAAAAGTATAAAAAATGCTGTATGCAAAAGGATAAGCAGATATAAGTCCGATAAGGAGGAAAGAATGCGCAAGCAATTGTTTGCCGTTGTCCTGCTGGCGCTGCTCCTGGCGGGCTGCGCCGACAGCGGGGGGACGTATGTCCCGTCCGGCGACGGCCTTTCTCAGGACACGCCGACGCTCCCCGAGGCTACACAGCCCGCGCGGGAGCAGGAGCTGACCATGGTATACTATCCGAATAAATCGCTCAATCCCTATACCGCTACCGATTTTACCAATCGCGCATTATTTTCGCTGATTTATCAGGGACTGTTTTCGACGGATGCGTCTTATCAGACCACGCCGATTCTGTGCAGCAAATACAGCAGCAACAAGGATATGACGGTGCATACGTTTTACCTGGAGGCGGCGACCTTTTCAGACGGTACGGTGCTCGACGCTGCGGATGTTGTGGCAAGCTTGCAGGCGGCAAAGGCCAATGCGGCGTATTCCGGCCGCTTTACGCAGATCGGCAGCATCATGCAGGCGGATGACGGCGCGGTCGTCATCACGACCACCGTTCCTTATGAGGATCTGCCCATTTTGCTGGACGTGCCGATCGTAAAAGCGGAAGATGTCACGGCGCAGAAGCCGCTCGGCACGGGCGCGTATTATTACGAGGAAACGATCTCCGGCCTGCGCCTGTGCCGACGTGTGGACTGGTGGTGCCGCTCGGATCTGACAGCCACGGCGTCGCACATTCCGCTGAAACAGGCAACCTCGGCATCGCAGATCCGCGACTGCTTCCAATTTGAAAATGTCGGACTGGTCTGTGCCGATCCCGGCTCGGATACCTTTGCGGATTACCGATGCGATTATGAGCTGTGGGATTGCGAGAACGGGATATTCGTCTATCTCGGCTGCAATAAAAACAGCGAGATCTTTTCCAACGAGGCACTTCGCGCCGCGCTGACCCATGCGATCGACCGCGACCTGCTGACAGACGAATACTATCGCGGTTTTGCTCGCAGCGCGACGCTGCCCGCCTCACCGCAGTCTCCGTATTACAGCGCGGCACTGGCAAAACGCTACGGTTACGATCCGACGGCATTTGCCGAGGCCGTAGAGCGCGCGGGAGCAAGCGGCGCACAGATCAAACTGCTGGTCAACAGCGACGACACGACGCGCGTGCGCGTGGGTAGAGCGATCGCGCAGATGCTTCGCGACGGCGGCCTGAAGGTCACGCTTTCCGAGCTGGACGGCAGCAGCTATCGCGCGGCGCTGAAAAAGGGAAGCTTTGACCTGTATCTCGGACAGACCAAGCTGTCCCCCAATATGGATCTGACCCCGTTTTTTTCCTCCAAGGGGACGCTCAGCTACGGCAGTATGGCCGACACGGGGATGCTGACGCTGTGCCGCGATGCACTGGCCAACTCCGGCAACTATTATACGCTGCACCAAAAGGTCATGGAGGACGGATGCCTGGTGCCGCTGTTGTTCCGCAGCTACGCCGTTTATGTCGAGCGCGGCCTGTTTGACAGCCTTACCCCTTCGCGGGACAATATTTTCTATTATACTATTGGCAAGACCATGGACAGTATTCGATAAACGAAACGGAGGAACTATGTTATGTTAACTCTGGATGCCGAACGGAGGCGCGCGCTGGATGCGAGGTTTGCCGCAGCCTTCGGCGGTGCACCGCAGCGCTATTTCTCTGCGCCCGGAAGGACGGAGATCGGCGGAAATCATACGGATCACCAGCGCGGGCGGGTGCTCGCCGCCGCGGTCGATCTGGATACGGTAGCGGCGGTTCGACTGAACGGAACGAACCTGATCCGCGTGCTTTCCGAGGGATACCCCATGTGCTGCGTGGATATTACGCAGCTCGCCCCCGAGCGATCGGAGATCAACACAACGGTCGCACTGGTTCGCGGGATAGCCGCGCGCTTTTCACAGCTCGGATGCCCGCTGGCGGGCTTTGATGCTTATTGCCGCTCCGACGTGCTGCCCGGCTCCGGGCTGAGTTCCTCTGCAGCTTTCGAGGTGCTGATCGGAACGATCGTGAATCATCTGCTGTTTGCCTGCACGCTCTCGCAGCCGCAGATCGCGGCCGTCGGGCAATACGCGGAAAATGTTTTTTTTGGCAAGCCGTGCGGCCTGATGGATCAGATGGCATCTGCGGTGGGAAATCTGGTAACGATCGATTTTCTGGATGCGGATAAGCCGCAGATCCGCTCGGTGGATTTTGACTTTTCCACCTGCGGCCATGCGCTGTGCATCATCGACAGCGGCGCGGATCACGCAGACCTGACCGGAGAATATGCGGCGATCCCGTCGGAAATGCGGCAGATCTGTGCATATTTCGGCAAAGAGGTCCTGACGCAGATCTCCGAGCAGGCATTTTATGCCGCGCTTCCCGCCCTGCGCAGTCAGTGCGGTGACCGCGCGGTGCTTCGTGCCATGCATTTTTATGCGGATACGGCGCGCGTGCCGCAGCAGGTGGACGCGCTGGAACGCGGCGATTTTGCCACTTTCCTGGATCTGGTGCGGCAAAGTGGGCGATCCTCCTGGATGTATCTGCAAAACGTGATCCCTGCGGGCGCAACGGCGCATCAGGATATGGCCGTCGCGCTGGCTCTGTGCGATCATCTGCTGGGTGGGCGCGGCGCATATCGGGTACATGGCGGCGGCTTTGCGGGTACCGTGCAGGCGTTCGTTCCGCTGGAGCAGCTGGAGCAGTTCCGCACGGGGATCGATACCGCGCTGGGGCAGGGCGCGTGTCATGTGCTCTCCATTCGGCATGAAGGCGGCGTGGAGCTGCGCCCGACGACCTGATACACAGGCGAAAAAGTTTGAAAATTCCATAAAAATGTTGGGGTCGCGGTATGCTGACCCCAACATTTGACTATTCGGGACTGTCCGTTCCGTTAAGCGAGCAGCTTCGCAAGCGCAAGCGTTACCTCCGCGCAGCGATGCGCAGCGATTTTCTCGAAGGTGGGATAATCCAGTTCTGCCGAGTCATCCGCCTTGTCGGAGATCGCGCGCAGAATTACGAACGGGATGCCGTTGCGATACGCCGTCTGGGCAATGGCGGCACCCTCCATTTCCGTGCACATGCCCTCGGTAAGGCAGACGATCTGCGCTTTCTGCTCTTTTTCGCAGACGAACTGATCGCCGCTGGCCACGCGGCCGATCACGGTATGGCCGGGATTGACCGACTCCGCAGCCGAAAACGCGCAGCGTATCAGCTGCGTATCCGCAGGGAAGGCGAGCACATCCGCTCCCGGAACCATCCCGACGGGATAGCCGACGGCGGCGCAGTTGAAATCATGATACATGGCATCGCGGCTGATCAGCAGGTCGCCGATGTCCAGCGCGGCGTTCAGACTGCCCGCCACACCGGTATTGACGATATGCGTCACACCGAATACGCTTATCAGAATCTGGGCGCATACGGCGGCATTGACCTTGCCTACGCCGCAGCGCGTGACAACGACGGCTGCGCCGCATAGTGTACCGCTGCAAAACTCCGTTCCCGCGTGCGTGTGTATGCAGGCGTTTTCCATTTTCTCTTTTAACAGCGCGACTTCGACTTCCATCGCGCCGATGATACCAAGCTTCAAAGATATCCCCTCCTTCAGTTCGGATAAAGCAGCTGTGCGTCGGTCGCACCGTCGAGCAGCGCGGCATATTTCCTGCCCCAATAATTAGCCATCGGCAGATTCATATCCAGATAGTTCCCACAGTCGCGGGGGCTTGCGCCGGGGATATCGCCGCAATAGTCGCCGATAAACGCAAAGCAGTCGCGCACCAGCGGCAAAACATCGCGCGAACTGTATTCGCCGGCAAGAAGAAGATAAAAGCCCGTGCGGCATCCCATCGGGCCGAAGTACAGCACTTTATCTTTCCAGCCGGGCACGTTGCGCAGGTAAGTCGCCGCAAGATGCTCAATGGTGTGCACCTCCGCCGTATTCATCACGGGTTCATCGTTTGGCGATGTCAGGCGCAGGTCAAAGGTCGTGACGGTTTCCTGCCCGACGCGGTCGCGCCGCGATACATAAAGTCCGGGCTGTAATCGGATGTGATCGATCGTAAAGCTTGCGATTTTTTCCATGATTTGCTCCTAAAAGGCTCTGACGGGGAGCCGTATTCAGCAAAGCTGCCGCTCCGCTACGCCTCTATCATACTCCGATTTTGTCGGGAAAGCAAGGGAAAAGCGTAAAAAAGCCGACTCAACTGCCTGTTGAATTTCTGCTCAACCCACGGTTGTGCATTTTTTCGGCCGATTAACAAATAATTGATAGCTTTTTTCGGCGCTTTGTGGCATGATAGGGGCAGAAACAATAAGGAGGTTTCTTCAATGGAAGACACTTTGGGAAAGCGGATCATGCAAAACCGCAAACGTCTGAACTTAACACAGGATCAGCTGGCTGAGCAGCTCGGCGTCACAGCACAGGCTGTCAGCAAATGGGAAAATGACCAGTCCTGCCCGGATATCGGTATGCTGCCCCGCCTGGCGGAGATATTCGATATCAGCATCGATCGGTTGCTGGGTGCCAAAACACCTGCGCGGGATGCAGAGGTCGTATCCGACACTGCGCAGGCGGAAGCCGACTCCGCAGCTGCGGGCAATGGCCGCTGCTTCTTTGAATGGAACGGCGGACGGCGCAGCGAAGTGGGCTTCGCGCTGTGGGTGCTGCTGCTCGGCGGGCTGCTTATCGCGGATCATCTGCTCGAATGGGATGTCGGCTTCTGGCGTTTGGCCTGGCCGAGCTTCCTTGCGGTTGTGATCGGCATCTTCGGCGGGAGCGGATTTTCCTTCTTCCGCCTCGGCTGCATCCTGTTCGGCGGCTATTTCCTGCTGGATGGCATCAATGTGCTCCCGATCACGCTGGGCGGTGAGATCCTTTGGCCGATGCTGGTGATCCTGTTCGGACTTTGCCTGCTGGTCGATGCACTGCGCAAGCCGAAAAGACCCGCGATTCGGATCGGTAAGAAAAACTGTTCACCGAGCGGACACCATGAAAAGGTCAGCAGCTGCGATATTCAGGAAGACAGCTTTCACTGCGAAAGCTGCTTCGCCGAAAATACATATCTGATCGACGTGGCCTGTCTGCGTACAGGCAGCGCGGAGAACTGCTTCGGGTCTGCTACGGTGGATCTGAGCGCGGTAGGGGCCGTTGCCGAGGATTGCAGCATCTGCGCCGAATGCAGCTTCGGCCAGCTGGATATTCTGGTGCCGCGTAGATTCTCTGTCACGGCGCAACCGTCGACCTGCTTCGGCACGGTGGAGACCGTCGGCCGACCCGACTCCGAACCGCAGGGCAAGCTCAGCGTTTCCTGTGAGGTCGCATTCGGGCGCGTGCGCATTATTTACGGCTGAGCCGATCTTCGATTTCTTCGGCGCATCCCTTGCATTTTTTGCCATATGCGAGTATAATAAAGGAAAACTATCCTATGCGGAAAGGCGGGATCGCTTTGGAAAACACTACCCCCGATATCCCTCGCAGGCGGCCGATACGCCGAAGAAAGACAAAATGGCAGATCTTTAAGGAAGCTTATCTGCCTACGATCATCGTGGCGCTGACCCTGATCCTGATCGTCTGGTTCCTGATCGGCGGCGCGATCCGAAGAAGCGGGCAGCAGAAGCCGACCGAACCGCCCGAGTCCGATACCAACGCGCCGACGACCGATCCGCTGGCAGCTTATCGCGAAGAAGCGGCGGAACTGCTGGCGCAGGCGCAGGCTGCGGCAGAGAACTACGATTACGATGAGGCGGTCACGATCCTTTCCGCGTTCTCCGGGAAAATGGCGGACTTCCCGCAGCTGGAAAGCGCTTATCGTGACTATCTGCAGATCTGCAACAATATGGTCGTGTGGGACGATCCCACGCAGATCGCCACGATCTCATTCCATGTCCTGATCGCAGATGCACAGCTTGCCTATCAGGACAGCCAATACGGAAAATCTTATCAGAAGAATTTTATCACCGTGGCGCAGTGCCGCTCGATTTTCGAGCAGCTTTACGAAAACGGCTATGTGCTGGTCGATTTTTCGGATGTATACGAAGAAGTGTACGACGAAAGTACAGGAAAGACGCAGTATGCGGTGCATACGCTGTCCCTGCCGCAGGGAAAAAAGCCGCTGCTGCTGGTGCAGACGCAGGTCAACTACTATTCGTATATGACGAGCAGCAGCAAAGACGGCGTGCCGGACGGCTTCGCCGATCGCCTGTGCGTGGATGAAAGCGGTGCGTTCTACAATGAGATGACCCTTGCAGACGGCTCCGCCGTCTCCGGCGCATACGATATGGTGCCGATTCTGGAAGAATTTATCGGCGAACACCCCGACTTTTCCTATCACGGCGCACGCGCCATATTGGCGATCACGGGCTATGACGGCATTTTCGGCTATCGGATCCACTCGACCTCCCTTTCGGCCGAGGAACTGGAAGCCGAGCAGGCTGCGGCAAGGCAGCTGGTGACCGCACTGCGTGGCGCGGGATACCGTATCGCCTGTTATACCTACGAAAACCTGAACTACGGCAACCAGACCGCTTCCCGGATACAGGAAGACCTGCAAAAATGGGAAGAACGTATCGTCCCGTTCCTGGGCAACTCGGTAACGGACATTCTGGTCTATGCCAAAGAGGGCGATATCGCCGCGACAGAGGAAGCCTACACGGGGAGCAAGTTCAATGTGATGTACAATGCGGGCTTCCGCGTGTTCATGAGCGTCAGTCCTTCGGGCTACAGCAGCATCGGTGATCGCTATCTGCGCCACAATCGAATTCCGATCACCGGGAATTACCTGCAAACGCATGCCGACTGGTACGACGGCCTGTTTGACGTGTCCCTTCTCCCGACGGAATAAGCATAATAAGATCATCCCCCCGCAAAGCGTCACGTCCGACACTTTGCGGGGGTCATTTTATATGGAGCCTGCATAAAGCTGCATAATTATGTGCTTTACTTTGTAATACAGTAATGCACGATGTGTCGGATAGCCTGTCGTCTCTTTTCGGAACATCTGTCGCAATACAGAGAACAATTTGATATAATTACACCGCAAAAAGTTCCCTGCAAAACAATCTTCCCCTGATTACATAAACATTTACTTCTCATCCATGCCAAGAAGATAATCGGCAGATACCTTAAAGTACTTACAAAGCGCTACAATATCGTCAATACTCGGCTCACACTTTCCACATTCAATATAGGATAGCTTCCGCTGCGTCATACCGACGGCTTTACCCACCTGAGTTTGGCTCAGATCTTTGTCTTCTCTCATATTTCTTATTTTTTCGCCAAAAGAAAGTTTCATGTTATTATCACCGTGCGTAGTATACAATAGACAAAATCTTTCTATTGACTTTTAGACAAAAACTGTCTATAATATAACTGCAATTACAGAAAAGTCTTTCGTGTAATTGTAATTCATTATGAAAAGAGGTATGTATTATGTTTTGCAAAAAGTGCGGAAAGGAAATTTTGGATGATGCTGTCATTTGTGTGCATTGCGGTTGCAGCACGCAAGGTAACAGCACGATCGCAGCAGCAACAAACGATGCGCCCAGCACCGGGATGGCTGTATTGGGATTTTTTATTCCTGTTGTCGGTCTTATTATTTGGCTTATTAACAAGGATAATAAACCT